>CAYSYZ010000164.1:0-1022 GCA_964435205.1 uncultured Desulfovibrionales bacterium | reverse complement strand
AGTCAATCATCCCGAAGGAAGTTTTTTTCATCTAATTGGCTGGAAAAATGTTATCGAGCAAACATTCGGTCATAAGAGCTACTACATGATTGCTGAAAGGCGGAATAAGATCACTGGAATTCTACCATCCTTTGTGGTCAAGAGTCCGTTATTTGGTAGAAGTGCAGTATCTGTAGCCTTTGGAGCATACGGGGGTGTTCTGGCTCTGGATGAAGATATTACGTGTGCCCTGCTGAATAAGGCCCGGGAAATGACACAGCAGGAAAATTTAGACTATTTTGAAACGAGAAATCGACGCCGGCAGAATTCGGATTTGCCGGTCAAGGACTTGTACTACACCTTTCGGCGCGAAATCTCCCCCCGCGTTGAGGATAACTTTAAGGCAATTCCTCGTAAATCGAGGCGGATGGTGAGAGTTGGAGCTGATAAGTTCAAATTGAGATCGGAAACCGGTAGTGAAGATCTGCTTCAGGAATTTTACGAAATTTATGCCCGTAGTGTCCATCGCCTGGGAAGCCCGGTCTATCCAAAAGCTTTGTTCAGAAATTTTCTTCGAGAGTTTAGAACGGATTGTCAGATCTTACTGGTAAGGAGACCCGAAGGAAAAGCCATAGCTGGAGTGATTAGTTTTTTTCATAAAAAAGAAGTCTTGCCTTATTACGCCGGTTCCTTATCTGAAGGACAGCAGATGGCGGCCAATGATTTCATGTACTGGGAATTGATGAAATATGGCTGCGAAAATGGCTATAAAGTCTTTGACTTTGGTCGAAGCAAGAAAAACACCGGCTCCTTCGATTTTAAATGCCATTGGGGGTTTGAGCCTAAGCCACTTTATTACCAGTACTATCTTTACAAAACGAGAGGAATTCCCAATGTCAGTCCGGCAAACCCCAAATACCAGAGAAGCATTGAATTATGGAAAAAATTGCCTTTTCCAGTCACAAAGACCCTTGGGCCGATGATTGTTAAATATATCCCTTAAAATATAAGCTCACCGCAAAGGCGCAAAGATACAAAAAATT
>CAYSYZ010000163.1:2169-4670 GCA_964435205.1 uncultured Desulfovibrionales bacterium | reverse complement strand
TGGCCTGGTTATTCATGCAACCTGAAGACTGGTTGACGCTTGTGATCCCCGCACCGCCGGAAAGGGCACCAGTAGACAGGGTATCAGCCAGAGCCACGGCGATTTCGCTGCTTATATTGCCACTGTTTACCATGCCGAGATCAGCCTCAGAGAGGGCGGCCATAGAACCTAATCCTACTGCCATGCTGGTAGCATTGTTCTGGTTGTTCATGCTGCCGGCGGACTGGTTCACGCCCAGAATCCCTGTCACGCCCATCAAGGCGCCGTCGATAGTGTTGCTGCGGAGGCTTTTGTCGGAAGTCATGCTGTTACCTTCCCTGTCCTCCAGCATATCGCCGTTGATCTTCTCGGCGGAGGACTCGGCATGCAGGAAGGCATTGCCAGCAGCGGCCATGGAGACAGATACCGCATTCCCCTGGTTGTTCAGGCTGCCCGGAGATTGGTTGATTCCGGTTACACCAGAAGTTGCGTCGCCGGCGCCTGTGTTAATAACGGCCTGTTTATTTATTGGCGTTGCGGGCTTCCCGGGGTCAACTAATATTACCTGCTCGGTTATCGGGTCAAGGGTATAGGTTGGCGCAATAGCCGGATTAGGTGCCTCGGTAACGCTATTACCCGTGTTAACGTCATTTTTTACTGCCTGCGCCTCGGCCGAGTGCGTGGGCGTAGCTATTTGTTTGACGCCAACGTAGTGGGCTTTTTCTATGGATACCTTCTCCGTAACCTCCTTGTCCTTGGTTTTCTCAATCTCCGCGGACACCGATACATCAGCCAGTGCCGGCAGACTCAAGGCCATGACAAACGACATGGCGATTAGTACTATAAACGGTTTTCTCATAATTTCCTCCTTGGCAGTTTTTTCATCAGAATTCCGTATTTCTCATTGCCTATAATTATGGAGAGGGAAGAGGTTGTCTTTCACTTCCCTCTCCTGGTTTCATAACAGCGTGGCTAGAATGGGGTGGTAGCACAGACCGCAATTATATTGGCCTGGTTATTCATGCAACCTGAAGACTGGTTGACGCTTGTGATCCCCGCACCGCCGGAAAGGGCACCAGTAGACAGGGTATCAGCCAGAGCCACGGCGATTTCGCTGCTTATATTGCCACTGTTTACCATGCCGAGATCAGCCTCAGAGAGGGCGGCCATAGAACCTAATCCTACTGCCATGCTGGTAGCATTGTTCTGGTTGTTCATGCTGCCGGCGGACTGGTTCACGCCCAGAATCCCTGTCACGCCCATCAAGGCGCCGTCGATAGTGTTGCTGCGGAGGCTTTTGTCGGAAGTCATGCTGTTACCTTCCCTGTCCTCCAGCATATCGCCGTTGATCTTCTCGGCGGAGGACTCGGCATGCAGGAAGGCATTGCCAGCAGCGGCCATGGAGACAGATACCGCATTCCCCTGGTTGTTCAGGCTGCCCGGAGATTGGTTGATTCCGGTTACACCAGAAGTTGCGTCGCCGGCGCCTGTGTTAATAACGGCCTGTTTATTTATTGGCGTTGCGGGCTTCCCGGGGTCAACTAATATTACCTGCTCGGTTATCGGGTCAAGGGTATAGGTTGGCGCAATAGCCGGATTAGGTGCCTCGGTAACGCTATTACCCGTGTTAACGTCATTTTTTACTGCCTGCGCCTCGGCCGAGTGCGTGGGCGTAGCTATTTGTTTGACGCCAACGTAGTGGGCTTTTTCTATGGATACCTTCTCCGTAACCTCCTTGTCCTTGGTTTTCTCAATCTCCGCGGACACCGATACATCAGCCAGTGCGGGGAGAGTTAAGGCCATGACAAATCCCATAGCCATTAGTACTGTTAACAGCTTTTTCATACTTTCCTCCTTGCGATTCTTTTTTCTTTACTCGTTACTTAAAGTTCAACCTCGGTTTTGCTATTCCTTACAGTCTGGTTTCTGCAATCCCCCCTTTCTTTAATAAACTGTGGAGAACGATATAGCGGCGTGCTTTTTAGCTCCCGTATTCCGGAGAGCAGTAACGGCGCTCGTGTTGCAACCTTTCTCCCGCCACTCGTCCCACAGGATGATGCGGGGAGACCCTTTTTCGTAACGCAGCACCGTCCGAGCCGCGGCCTGTAATGTGACCAATCTCGGCGTCTTCAAGGCAAGTACTCCTTTCTCCCCGGTGCGACGTTTTCGCGGCTAGTGCCGCAAACGCCGAAAGCGAGTCAAACAAGGCCTAAGTTGCCATCGCTTTCTTCAGTACAGGGCTTCCCTTTTTATGGACCGATCATCGCAAGGAGAATGCCATCTTCCTAACCTCCTGTAATCGCGTGTTTTTATCGTAAACAGGCTATGCCCATTCAGTATGGAAACGTTCCAATGTTTAGACATAATCTCACGTGTGTGAAATTGATCCGCTATATCACCGGGTTGTAATCCCGAATTTTTAGACATCCGGTTTGATTGTTACGCTGCTTGCTTCGGAAGAGGGCTATCAGGATGGTGTACAGTTTGAACATGCATAGCGAGCGCATTCCCCGCTGCTTGCG
>CAYSYZ010000163.1:0-2159 GCA_964435205.1 uncultured Desulfovibrionales bacterium | reverse complement strand
GGTTCACGCCTCGCGCGGGTGATACGCTACCTTAACGAGCAGACCTTCATGCTTTTCTGGGGCTTGGCAAAAAAATAAAAGCATGCGGGTGAAGTAAGAAAAAACAGCCGGACGATTGATAGATATTGGCTATTTTTTTGCTATCCGTTTTGGGCGTTCAATACCGTGTTTTTTCAGCAAATAGTACATCTCGGACCGGCTGATCTTAAGGGATTTGGCCACCTGAGTAATTTTGCCATCATATTTTTCAAGAATCTCTGCTATGAACTTGTACTCAAAAAGGTTTGTAGCCTCTCTCAGCCCTTCCTGGTGATTTTCGCTTATTTTAAGTTCCAGGTTATTCGGAGTTATCCACCGCTGTTCTGCCATTACCACCGCCCGCCTAATACGGTTGATCAGCTCTCTGACATTGCCAGGCCAGTGGTGGGTTTTTAAAGCAGTTAGCGCCTCCCGGGTAAAGCCACTTATATTTTTGCCAACCTGCTGGGCGTACTTTCGGAGTAACACCTCGGCCATAATAACTATGTCATCCCCTCGTTCACGCAGAGCCGGTATGCGAATCGTGACCACGTTTAATCTGTAAAAGAGATCTTCCCGAAACCGTCCGGCGCTGATATCTTTTTCCAGGTCACGGTTGGTGGCTGAGATGATGCGTAAATCTACATCGATAGTTTCCCGGCCGCCGACTCTCTCGATCCTGTAGTCCTCCAGAAACCGTAGGAGCTTTACCTGTAGGGACGGTGGCAGTTCTCCCACTTCATCCAGAAATAGAGTCCCACCTGTGGCAAACTCAATGCGTCCCTTTACCAGTCTATCCGCTCCGGTAAAAGCACCCTTTTCATGACCGAATAGTTCCGACTCCAGAAGGTCTTTAGGGATAGCTCCGCAATTTATGGCAATAAACGGACCGGTTTTTCTCAGACTCCTCTCGTGAATGGCTCTAGCTGCCATCTCTTTGCCCGTGCCTGTTTCACCAATGATCAGGGCAGGCATATCGACGGTGGCTACCTTGCGAATCAGATGGAATACGGTCCTCATTTTGTCACATGTCCCGATCATTTCTTCATCGCAGCCATCAGATTCTGGATTATTAAGATTCAAAAGGTATTTCCGCAAGTTTGTAGCAACTGAATTCACTCCTGCATCTGGAAGTTTACAGATAAAATCTATAAGATTCTTCCTGGTAATAGCTGCGTCCCGCCTTTCAAAGTAATCGGGGTCATCAAAGTAAAGAAAACACTTACAATCAGGACATTGAGAAGGCATTTTGTCGGCAATCAGCAGCCCGCAATAAGGGCAATTGCTAAGTGATGCGAGTCGACTGCGGATAAATGACCATATGAAGGAGGCGGCTCTATGATCTACCCCGAAAAACTCGGCAGCAAAACCAGCACGTTCCTCCCTTCTTACCCGGGCCATAACATCCAACGGTTCAGATAAGACTGGTAACCCAAGGCTCAGCTCAATAAAAGACTTCTTCTGAGGACGGTTATCAGTCCTGATAAAGATACCGGATAAGCTCAGGTTGGTGACATGTCCGGTAGTGGATCGATTTTGACACCTGAAAATAACTTTATTTTCAAATTCTACCCGTGGTTCTTTTCTCACTTTTTTTCTCAACCCCTTAATGCATTAAAGTTTAAATGGTGTGTTTGGCCAGAGATGATCACTCTCGCCCGGTGCCGGCGCGCCAGGGATTAAATAATTCTGTCCCTTTCATTCTGTGAAATAAGCACGCGTAGACCTTAGTTCACAGCCGCAAGAGAATAGGCGAAATATTGTGAGATTGAACGGGAGTCTAAACCAGAAGCAAAAACACTGGGAAGGGCCTAACAGCAATTCAATTGTCCGTTCCATCTTTTGCAATAGTGGTGCCACCGGCTTCAAAATCCTGGCTGTGCTCGATAAGTAGCTGACATTAAATGCATAATTTGCGACATACTGCGGACGAAGGAGAAATAAATTTCACACGTTGCCGCTAAAAGTGGAACCATTTTTCTATAAATAAGACCCATTGAAACGACAAAATAGATAGGTATTTTCTATTTGACTATGCATCGGTTTCTGTTAAAAATGCTTGCCAGATTTAGATAAAAGGACGGCAAACCTAAGAATCTCCAAGGATGAGACGCCTGGCGGAAGTAACATGCCGTCCAGTT
>CAYSYZ010000162.1:0-4677 GCA_964435205.1 uncultured Desulfovibrionales bacterium | reverse complement strand
TTGTGGTAGAAATCATTACGGGCGATGATAAAGAACCACGGCCCGTCCGGAGATCCATGTATATGCGTAGACTGAAGCAGGTAATAGATCTTCTGCTTGTCCTCTGGAAGCTGGTCAAAATCCATCTCGGTTGTTGGTGCCAGGGCTTCTATGATGTACTCCAGGGGGTAGCCATGAACACGATTTAGAAGATCGAACATTAACACAGCCACTTCAGTGTCTGTTTGAAAATGGGGATATATATTCATCTGCCTCAGGTATTCGGTTACGGAATAGTAGTTCGCAAAGTCTCCATTGTGGACAAGAGCTTCGTCTAAACCCGCAAAAGGATGGGCCCCGGCAGGGTGCCACACGCGGCCCTTGGTAGGATAGCGTTGATGTGCTATCCAGGCGTGTGCCCGGACATTCTCTAGTTTATAGTATTGGGCTACCATTTCCGCATATCCCACGATCTTCAAAATCATCATATTGCGGCCGTGGGAGAGAACAAAGGCCTTTTTGTCTCCCTGCGTATCATAAAAAGAGCGGTTGAGCCGGATGGTATTCTGCCAGATGAATTCATCCTCCACCCTTCCCGGATTTATCTCCTCCAACCCGTTTTTTCCAGCAAAGGTCGACAGAACATCCGGTTTAACTCGGACAAAGTATCGCCATACATCCGGCGGCCTGATCTCAAGTCCTTCCACTTCCCGGTAATCATCCACCGTGGGAATCCTATGCCCGGCGGTAACCTCCAGGTAAGGGGCAATGAATTTTTCTTCTACTTCCCCCTGCACCCCGGGATTCAAAAGGGCGACCTGGACCAGGTAGCACTCATCCAGCACCTCTTTTGTTACTCCCAGGTCTTCGGGAACCAACCCCACCGCAGCTATGCCTCCTCCTTTTCCATTTCCCCGGTTGTGCATAAGACGAGACGGTTCAAATATGTGCTTTCCTCCTACCGGGATACTGCAGGCAAAACCGGTGACACCGCAGCCCCCTTCTTCGGCGTCCTTGTAACGTGGAGACGGAGGAGTGGGGTAGAGTCTTTTTCTGGAATATCTGATCCTATTTGCGAAAGATGTATTCATACGTTCAAACACCGACTCCCGGTTCTTCATAGTCGAGATGCCTAAGGCAGTCACTCCTGCCTACCAATTCCCTTATATCCTGCATCCCGAGCCTTTGGAGTATTTCTATGAGCTGGGTGCGCCAGGCAGCGAAGAGATTGATCAATCTCTGAGTGGCCCAGTCCAGGTCAAGGAGTTCGGTCAGCTCTGGATCGGTAGTGGCAATCCCCCGGGCGCATCCGCGTCCACTTTCACAGTTTGTGCAGCGGATACACTCGAGCGCAACCATCTCTGCTGTCCCTATTACCACTCCGTCTGCCCCAAGAGCGATGGCCTTGGCAACATCGTAGGCAGTGCGTATCCCGCCGCTCGCAATGACCGTTATCTTATCGCGGATACCTTCCTGTTTCAGAAAGTTGTGGACCTTTACGATTGCGTATTCTATTGGCATGGCAATGTTCTTCTTGGCGATTTCAGGCGCGGCGCCCGTGCCTCCATAACTTCCGTCAAGGTGTATGATATGGGCGCCGGCATAGTAACTTCCCACTGCTACCATGTCCACGTCAGTCGGTGTTGAGACCTTCACGGAAACCAGCGCCTTCGGGTTCATCTCCTTGATCCAATCGACATGCTTCTTGTGGTCCTCTACCGAATAGACGCTGTGAAAGGGGAAAGGAGAAAAGAGCGAACTTCCGGGGACCGCCTCTCTCATCCGTGCCACATCAGGGGTTACCTTGTCTCCGAGGAGATGCCCGCCAAGTCCAGGCTTGGCTCCCTGAGCATATTTGAATTCGATGATTTTTACGCGTTGGATCGTTTCTTCCCGCACGCCAAAGAGACCTGTTGCCACCTGGGTTATGACGTGGTCGTCGTATGGATAGAGTTCCTCGGGGTATCCTCCCTCTCCCGTGCAGGTGAAGGAGTTCCAGGCCTCCCAGGCCCTGGCCCTGGCCACCATGGTCTTCAGGCTGATCGACCCGTAAGACATTCCGCCGCCGTAAACCGGTATCCCTATTTCTACATCAGCGCGCCCGTCGTCTCTCCTGTTAAGAGGGATCTTTGTAGAAAACCTGGTTGCGTCCAGTTTTGTAGCAGGTTTCTTGACAAAGTGAAAACAGATCCTGTCAAAACCACCGCCTGAGTCCCCGATTTTATATTCGATGTCTCCCGGGGGGACTTCACCGGTCTCTGCCATGTACCAGGTGCTGATCAAAAGGTCCGGCGTCCATCTCCGATCTCCGATCACCTCAGTCAGGGGATTTTTTTCCATAGAGAGTGCTTTTTGTGGACACTTTTTTACGCATTCATTGCAGCTAAACCCGATACAGAGGTAATCCTTGGGTCTGGCCATTTTATTATTGCGTTTTATGTGTACGCCGTAGGGGCAGACCGCAGCGCATGTTCCGCAGGCCACACACGCGCTGCTCCGGCGGAGCATGTATTTTCCTATGGCATTTCTGAAACGGCTGGGTGTTCTCCTGACCTCCGGGAGTTCTGTCGTATTATTACTCTGGGCTTTCATTCTTTCCTGCGTTCCTTCTTCGCCTGCCGAAAATTCTGCCAAAGGTTTGGGCTTCCAGGTCTGTGAAAAACATGGCTCGCCCCACTTCCCCTCTTAACCGCCTGATCTCCCGAATACCCATGGCCCCCAGTACCTCTAATATTTGATTCCTCCACGCGGCTATGAGATTCATGATACGGGTCTTACCCCAGCCGGGATGGATATTTTCGATCTCAACCGGGCAGGCAATACCTTTTTCACATCGCAAACACATACGGCACTCCAGGGCCAGAAGAAGAGGAATATCGACCGCAACAGCATCGGCTCCGCATATGATTGTCTTAGCCACATGTTCGGCCATGGCGATGCCCCCGCTCGCGACAATAGTTACGTTTTCTCTAATGCCCAGGTTGACCAGATGATTATGCACCGCCCGTAAGGTGTCTTTAATAAACCCTGCCTTTTCTTCTCCAGGCACGTTTCCGTTCCGATCAGCATGGAGATGGATAATATCAGCTCCGGCATTTGCAAATGCTTCAAGACGTTCTCCGCTATTTTCAGCTAGAGCGGTCTTTATCATTATTAGCGTATCAAGATGCTTGTCCTTCAGCTTCCTGATGACCTCATCAGATTCAGGAGAGTCCTGAATTTCAATAACCTGTGCTGCTTCGATCAGATGACTGTAGATCTCTGTTTGCTTTGCGGATAGAACGGGTATCACATGCCTTGCGTATGGTTCCAAATGGGAATCCCGGTTCTCCACCGGGATCTCAATCAGTGTATTCAATCCCATGGCGGCCTCGGCCATGGCCAGATATACATCTGGACTTAGGCCCCCGAATGGAAGTTCCCCGAATATCATGGGAATGGGAATTTCAACATTTTTGGGTGCGTCAAGTACTGGATTTCCGTTATCATCGAATGTAAGGACCGGGAGCTTTCTTCCAAGGCGTACGGATGTGCTAATGTATTCCCGGCCGTGGATTCCATCCCGTGTGGGCCGGACAATTTCAGACATATCCGTCCACATGTCGTCAAACCCCGGCCCGGAAAATGGCCCTGGATAACCTGCACCAGACACCGGTACGCTTCCGGTCTCAGCCTGGTACCACTGCCTGGATATGATATCCGGAGTCCAGTAGGAATCGCCCATCGCCTTGTATTCCGGATTAATAATCTTGGTAATTACCTGTCCCGGACACGACTGAACACACCGGAGACAGTTCTTGCAGATGTTATCTATTGTGTCCGTGAGCTGCGCGACGTTGAACTCTCGCTTGTTATATGCGCCATATATACAGTTACGCTTAACGCACTTAAAGCAGCGCAGGCATCCTCCTTCCCAGTCGAGAATGGTGCTTTTCCCGATAGGAGCGAATCTGGGCGGTGCAGTCCTGGTTTGAATGTGATATTTTTTCGGCATCTATTCCTCTATACCTTGCCCAGAGACTCTATCCTCTTGGTCATAGCCTGAGCAACCTGATCAAGGTGTTGCCATTCAGGCGTTCCGAGCTGAAACATCTCCAGGCGGCTACTTTCAATGCCTATTTCATCCAACAATCGCCTTGTATAGTTGACGATCTTCCGTGCCCTCTGGTTACCACCCAGGAGATGGCATTTTCCGTCCGGACAGCCGAGCACAAATATGCCGTCAGCACCGGCTTCGAAGGCCTTAATAATGGCCAGGGTTTCCACCTTGCTGCTACAAGGGAGTAGAATCATTTTGATAGTTGGTTCGAACCAGATTCGCCCCTTTGCAGTTAGACCCTGTTCTCCGCTGAGGGCATTTTGGCAGCAAAAACCGATAATCCGGGGTAAAGACTTTGGCATAGTTACTCTTTCCCGTGTTGCGTTGTTAAAATTACGACTGGCACTTTGGGCTGAAAAATTAAAATGGGCAAAATCTGTGCCAATGAAAAATATAACGATTTCAGCGTATATGCTGGAAGAGGCCGTTTAGGCTAATTCGAAAAAGAAACAGTTTTGTATTAATTGTTTAGATTGTGCGCCATTTGTGTATGAACATGCATAGCGAGCGCATTCCCCGTCCGCCTTGGTCCGCCTGAGGCGGACGGGGTTAGCGAGCGAATACTATGCATTTTACCTTACATACGGAGATTCCCCGTC
>CAYSYZ010000161.1:0-4700 GCA_964435205.1 uncultured Desulfovibrionales bacterium | reverse complement strand
CGGCCCGGGGAGCCAGATATAAAGAAGGCCCGATGAGCAAATCGGGCCTTCTTGTTTTTCATGGTCATAGTCATATTTTCGAGACAGCCCTTAGAACAACCCGTGGAGATTGCCTCAACCCTTCAATGATGCGAGTGGAAGGCGGCGTGTCAAAACAAGAAATGACCTGGTTCAATAAAGACAAAGACACGAGAATTTCAGAGCCCGGCAATTTCAGCCCTACCGCAACTTCCCCCTGGCCAGCGATGCGAATATGCCAAGAAAGCAGAGGATGGCGAAGATCGAAAACGCCACCTTGGTACTCTTCAGGAACAGCGGATAGTATTGTGGCGTAATCTGCACCCGTCCCATGTAGGTGGCGATGAGAAGCATTACCACTCCCATGCTGAGAGCCTGGCCGGTCATGCGCATGGTAGCCAGTATGCCCGAGGCTACTCCGTAAAACTTCCTTTCCACGGAACTCATGATGGCGTTCGTATTGGGAGACGAGAAAAGGGCAAAGCCCAGTCCAAGGAGGGCCAGATTAGCCACGATCGAGTGCAGGGATGTTTTTTCATTTAAGAAGGTGAGAAAGAAAAGTCCGATGGCGATAAGGGCCATACCGGCAGAAGCCACTATCCGTGCCTCGGTTCGATCAGATAACCGGCCAGCAAACGGAGAGAAAATGGTCATCACAATGGGTTGCGACACCATAACAACTCCCGCATCCTGGGGACTCAGTCCTTTAACATATTGCAGGTAAAGGCTAAGAAGGAATATTACCCCGAATGTTGCACTGTAGTTGATCAGAGCGGCCAGGTTAGAAAACGTGAACACCCTGTTGTCTCGAAATAGATCTATTTCCAAAAGAGGACTTCCAATTTTCGCCTCCCACTTAAGAAAGGCGAGCAGGCCCAGCAGGCCTGCTACGATAAGCGTCACCCCGGAGACGGACGGCAGGGAGAACCCGTACATTATGGCGGTAAGAGACAGTCCGTAGAATACAAAACCGATGAGATCCAGCCTCTCTCCTCTGGCTTCGGCCCACTCCCCCTTCAATTTCGTGACCACCAGATAGATTATGAGCGAGCCAAAGGGTATATTTGCCAGGAAGATAGTTCTCCAGCCAAAGTGGTGCGTTATCAGGCCTCCCAGCGATGGCCCGAGGGAGAGCCCCAGGTAGACCGAAGCCACGTTTATGCCCAGTGCCCGGCCCCTTTCGCCGGGAGGAAATACCGAGGTCAGTATGGCCACGCCGGTGCCAAATATCATGGCGCTTCCGATCCCCTGGATGAATCGGAGGGAAATAAGCACAAAGGCAGAGGGAGAAAGCGCCGAAAGAAGGCAGGAGGCGGTGTAAATGGAGATGCCATACAGGAAAATCTTCTTTCTCCCGTATATGTCGGCTATTCTTCCAAAAGGGACGAGAAATATCGCGGCAGAGAGGAGAAATGAAGTAGAGATCCAGCTCAAGAGGACTGCATCCAGGTGAAATTCCCTGCCGATGGAAGGAAGGGCGATGTTGACCGAAGAGCCGATAAAGGGCGTCAGAAAAGACGTGAGAGTGGCTATCAGTAAAACACAACCCTTGCTCGTATCATTAATATCCATGTGAATATTCTTACCCATCTATGTCAGGTGCCTGGTTCCCCTGGCCGGAATATTAGCCAGGAAATATCTGCCTTTGTACCACAAAAATAAAGGAATGGTCAAACCATCGGTGGTGACTACCGGGAAAAGGCTTGACGGGACTACAAACTTTGCATTCCGTAAAAGAGGAAGCCAATGAATGCGGTACCCGTTTTGGCTGGAAGTTGTATCTCTGTCCGAGATGGTCAGGGACGCCTTGACTTAAAACAGAAATGTTCCCTGGGGCAGAAAAACACCGTTTTGATCTTTTTTACTTTCGGCGCACCCATGTGGCCTGGGGCCCCTTTTCTCCGAACTCCTTGCCAAATTCCACACAGTCTCCAGTTTTGAGATGTTCGAACTTTTCATTTTTTACCGCGTTCTTATGAAAGTAGACGTCAAGGCCGTCGGCGGATAGGATGAAACCATAGTTTTCCTCTGGAAAAATCCTGGTGATGTATCCCCGTATGGAAGTTGGCTCACTGACCATTACTTCCTGTCTCAGACGATTGTATTCCCGTAATTCCAAATCCAGGACGTCAAAGGCCTCCACGATCAGGGGAAGGATTAAAGCTCCTCCCCTTTGGGTCACGATGGTTTTTTCCGGCACCGTGCAGGTGATGTGGATTTCAAAAGCCCCCAGCTTGTGATGCGCTGTGCCTATTAGGGTCAGGCGAAAATGGTGCATCAGGCCGGGATAATGGCAGTCAAGCTTTGACAGTTCCTCGTCGATCTTTGCCTCCCATTCAGGGAGCATGGTCAAATTACGCGCTTCAATGTGAATATCCATAATGGTAACCGTCCTCCAGATTTTCTAGTTATATTA
Organism: uncultured Desulfovibrionales bacterium; assembly: GCA_964435205.1. Taxonomy (GTDB): domain Bacteria; phylum Desulfobacterota; class QYQD01; order QYQD01; family QYQD01; genus CAYSYZ01. The sequence continues at coordinate 2,266 of CAYSYZ010000161.1, read as the reverse complement.
CCATGCCATTACTTTATAATTCCAGCTAAAAAAGGTACAGAATTGCACCATAAAGGACAGCATTTGGTCATGACCGGTGCTATAATACGGTTGACATGTATGATCCGGTAAAAAGGGCCGAAGACGTGGCCCGAATTGTGGTCAGAGGTGAACTGAGAAAGCACTACCGTTTCCGGCCGGCCAGGTTTTACGGCGGGATCGCCACGGTCGATTGCGTGGGATGCTGCCTGCGCTGCATCTTTTGCTGGTCATGGCGGCAGGTGGTAACCCCGGGCGCGTTTGGCCGGTTCTATTCGCCACGGGAGGTATCCGGCAAGCTCCTGGCTATTGCCCGCAAAAGAGGGTTTGACAGGGTGCGAATGAGCGGCAATGAGCCTACCATTTCCAGAGAACACCTGCTTAAGGTCCTTGAAAGCATACCGCCGGACATGCTTTTTATACTGGAGACCAATGGGATATTGATAGGCTACGATAAAACCTATGCTGAGGATCTGGCCAGGTTTAAAAACCTCTATGTCCGGGTCAGCCTTAAGGGGACCACAGAAGGGGAGTTTTCCAGACTGACCGGGGCGGAAGCGGGGGGATTCATGTTGCAGCTTAAGGCGGTGGAGAACCTATACCGGGCTGGTGTCAAGGTTCAGCCCGCAGTCATGGTCAGCTTCTCGCCGGCGCAGAATGTCAGGGCCCTTCGGAAAAGACTCGGCCAAATAGCCGCAGGGTTTGAAGACATAGAAATTGAAGAACTGGTACTCTATGGTGATGTTGAGGAACGGCTCAGAAAGGCCGGGTTGAAATATGGTACTGCCTATGAGCCAGCGGGTATTCCGCCCGAACAGATATGAAGCGGGAAGCGGATGAAGAAAGAGGCCCTTCTTTATGATAAACTGCCAGACAGTCAGGTACAGTGCCTTACCTGCCAGAGGAGGTGTACCATTCCCCAGGGTAAAACGGGCTGGTGCTTTACCCGGGTGAATGAAGGGGGAGTGCTTTATAGTCTTATATATGGAGAGGTCTCATCCTTATCCATAAACCCCATCGAGAAGAAGCCGGTCTTTCATTTTTACCCTGGAACCAGGTGGCTTTCCCTGGGCAGTCTGGGCTGTAATTTCCGCTGTCCGGGCTGCCAGAACTGGGAGATTGCCCACTGGTCGGGAAAGGACCTGAAGGCAGCCTATTACCTCAGTCCGGAGCACCAGGTGGAAATGGCTTTAAGCCACGGGTGCCGCGGCCTTTCCTGGACCTTTAACGAACCCACTCTGTGGTTTGAATATACGCTAGATACGGCAAAGCTGGCCAAAGAAAGAGGTCTTTACACAAATTACGTTACGAACGGCTTCATCACCGGGGAGGCGCTGGATACTATTGCACCATGCCTGGATATTTACCGGGTGGACGTCAAGGGCTTTTCCGCGGACAGCTATCAAAAGATAGCGCACACCCCTGACTTTATATCTATCTTGAAGACCACTGAAAAAGCCAGAGAGCACGGCATGCACGTGGAGGTAGTCACAAACATCATCCCGGGGTTTAACGATGATGATGCCGGGCTGAAAGGAATCGCCTCCTGGATAAAGGACGGCCTTGGCCCGGATACGCCCTGGCACGTGACCCGGTTCCATCCTTACCTGAAACTTGCACACCTTAACCCGACACCGGTTTCAACCCTGGAGCATGCCAGAGGGATAGGCATGAATACCGGCCTGAGATATGTTTACCTCGGAAACGTCCCCGGACACGATGGCGAGAACACGTATTGTCACCACTGCGGCACACTCCTCATCAAGAGATACATATTTGACGTCCTTGAAAACCGGATAAGGGAAGGCCGGTGCCCGGAATGCGACACCCAGATTCCCGGGCGCTTTTGAGGCACTGGCGAACACCAAAGAGTGGCCACAATCTCCTTGACCGGCTCTTTGATTTTGTGATATTTTTCCTGAAATTTTATAATGATACGTTTCTTAATCCCTAGCAAAGGGCAATGGATAATTGTCCCATAGCCCTCTTTTTTGTAGATTAGAATAGTGGTTGAAAACAAAGCATCCTGAATTTATACTGATGTAATTTTTTTAAGCTAAGTTTACATATAAAAACCTGTAGGTAACAAAAAACATGGCAAGGGCCCTTTTTAAGGCAGGCACTTTTAAACAACAGTATGGCTATACAGAGTTTTCTCTAGGCTTTTATTAAGTGTACTGCTTGAGGTTATTCCTAGTGTAGTGCGTCATAAATAGTGCAACATATATTCTGGTGTGGTATAGTGTGT
>CAYSYZ010000160.1:0-4702 GCA_964435205.1 uncultured Desulfovibrionales bacterium | reverse complement strand
TCTTATTCAATTTTCAAAGAACAAAATTCTACCGGAAAAATGGTACTGAAAATCATCCTTCAAACATGCCTTGGTCACCATTCTCTGGCAGAAAAGAAACAAGCTTGATTCCATCCATTTCTACTGGAATCCGGCGGTTTTGCCCCAGGGTCAAAAAGTCGAAACCAGATTCGGTATTTGTGCTCCAAGCCATGACCGCATTGCCGCCTTCAATCCCTTTTGCAATGGTATCCCAGATCATTTCTCTTGCCCGCCTCGATACCTTCCCAACATAGACACCGGCACGAACCTCAAGAAGCCATATCGCCAACCGACCGCGCAAACGGGGCGGCGCATTTTCAACCACGATGGCCAGCATCGCCTATACCTTCCTTGTTGGGAATTGCCGGTGCTATAGATTCGTCAGGCGGTTTCGGCACCGACAACTCACCTGCCGACAACACTTCCTCTATCGTGGGGATAACGCGGTGAAGCAGCCTGGTTTGACGAAAAATATCCCTGCACGCCAGACGAACTTCCCGTTCAGGATCGTACGGCTTTCTGGCGGCAATACGAAAGGCAACCGGCACCACGGTTTCAAACTTGAAGATATCCCCGATGTCATAGACAAACGACTGGGGCTTGCCGGTGTGAATGAAGCCGACGGCCGGAGCGTATCCTGCAGCCAGGATAGCCGCCTCGCAGATCCCATAGAGGCAGGCGGTGGCAGAACTAAGGCAGCGATTCGGGACGTCCCCGCTCTCCCACTGGGTGTAGTCATAATTACGGCTTTTCCATTCCACCCTGTACTGCCGGGCAAGAAGTTCGTACATCTTACGCACCCGCACCCCTTCGATTCCACGCAACTGCTCCACGCTCCGCCGCTCCGGCGGGGCTTCTTTAAATCGCATGGCGTACATTTTGCGGACTACTTTCAACCGCGCAGCGTCATCCAGCGCCAGCTTCGCCTGGTACAGCAAGCGGTCTGCCCTGGCACCTCCCGGCTGACCCGACGCATACAACCGCACCCCGCCGTCGCCGATCCAGACGAGAAGGCAACCCACCCGCGAGGCCAGCGTCACCGCCGCGTGCGATACCCTCGTCCCCGGCTCCAGCATGAGACATGCTACGCCGCCCACGGGAATATGCGTCCGCACACCATTCTTGTCCACCACCACAAAAGCCCCGTCCAGTACATCTAAGTTCCCTTTTTCCACAAACAGGACGGAGACACGGTCCTTCATCGGTATGGGTTTAAGCGGAGGAAGAATGGGTTCAGTCATAGCATGAGCATAACCTCTCTTTTAAGATTAAATAGACATTGCGCACTGCACGTCTCAATTGACTTTCCCTAATATAAATGATATGAGTTGAACATGAAAAAGATTATTCAAGTCCATATCTACAAAGGTGACAAATATTACATCGCCGAATGCATCGACCTACCGGTAGTCACCCAGGGCCAAACACTCGACGAACTGGTTGCGAACCTCAAAGAAGCCCTGGAGCTTCATCTCGAAGGCGAAAATCTCGCGGATTATGATATTGCGCCCCAACCGTCAATCCTCGCGAACTTAGAGATCGACACCCCTGTCCATGCCTAAGCTGAAGACACTATCCGGCCGGGATGTCATAAAGATACTCGCCGCGTTCGGCTTTGCCGTAATCGCCCAACGAGGCAGCCACGTCAAACTGGTTCGCACCCTTCCGGATGGCTCGAAACAGCCCCTTACCATCCCCGCCCATCCTGAATTGGACAAAGGAACCCTCAAGGCCATCTTCCGTCAGGCATCACGATACATCCCCGAAACAGAACTGAAATCGCATTTCTACAGCGAATAGCGACCGCGTCCTTTTCATTGCAAGCTTCGGGTCTTCTATTCCGCGCCCGCGCATAGTGTAAATATTTTCATTCCAGACATTTTCCACATGAATGAGGGCGCACTGCCGAGGACAGTAACTGTAATGCTCCAGGGCGGAGACCATGATGGGCTCGGCTTCGCATCCGCCGGAGGCAGACATCTGCGAGCGGTCAGTTTCCATCCTTGCGTCTCCGTTTTCTCGATTGCTCTATTTGTTTTATATCCTTTATGGCTTCAAGAAATTGCCGCTCCACCGGAGACGGCGCGTTCAATCGTTCTATCCGATAGCGTTCATATTCGGCGTGCGCTTTTTCCAATGCCTTATCATGGCTTATTGTTCCGGCATGTGTGAGAATATCGCGTCCGCTGAGTTTAAGAAAATCATCCAGCTTCGTGATCCAGTCGCGCATATACATGGGTTTGCGGCTCAGCGCCTGAAGCTCCGCAAATTCCAGATACATGTTGACGATCCGGTTCAGTACGTCGAGCTCTTTTGCATTCAGATAGTTTTTGGCGATTTCCGAGTCTGTCTTCTGTGGCCTACCGCCTGACCAGGAAGTCATGCCCATGTTTGGCTTTGCGGCGTTCGCTCTACCGTAAATGATCTCGGCGGCAGTACGCCCATGCGCAGCCCAGTGCATTTTATTTTGCACTGCCGCAAAGAACTGCTGGGAAAGATCGGTGTTGGGGTCATAGTCTATACTGGTGGCATAGATATCCAGAACCTTGCGCCAGAAGACCTTTTCAGAGGAGCGAATGTCCCGAATACGGGCCAGCAGTTCATCAAAGTAATTGCCACCCCCTGCCTGTTTCAGCCGGTCATCGTCCAGAGTAAAACCCTTGATAATATATTCCCGCAACCGCTGCGTGGCCCAGATGCGGAACTGCGTGCCGCGTATGCTGTTGACGCGATAACCTACTGAAATGATCATGTCGAGATTGTAAAAATCAACCGGCCTCTTTACCTGCCGAGAACCTTCTGTTTGAACTATTAGGAATTTCCGAATAGTTGCCTCAGCTTCAAGTTCGCCATCATTATAAATGGTTTTAATATGCTCGTTTATAGTAGGGATGGTGACTTGAAATAGTTCAGCCATGAGCTTCTGGCTCAGCCAGACGGTTTCATCCTGAAGCCGGACCTCGATCTTAGTTTTGCCGTCCTCGGTCTGATAGAGAATCAATTCGCTTTTAACTTGAGCAGGTTCATCCTTCTTCGGCATAGGCATATTCCTTTTGCATAGCATTCTGGAGTTCATAGCGTTTCAGCAAACCGCTCAAATTTCGCATTTCAGCTCCTTTAACGCTACAACTCTTTTAACTCGTAACTCTATGAACGTTACGAACTCTTAACGCTATAAACTCATATTCGCCTCACCAGCATGAGACCGCAGCCGAATCCCTTGGCCGGGCCGATACAGTAGATTGCTCACACAGTCGGAACGACGGACAAAAGCCCCAGCCCCATGGCTTTCCCGTGACCAATGCCGGTCTGCAATGCCAGCCGAAACTTATCCAGATCAGAAACCGTGAGGACGCCATCATACAGAACCGAAAAAACGCGGATTTCAACATCATCGCGTCGTTTGCTACGAAGCATCTGTTCCTGCGATATTCCTACGTTCAGCCGTTTCTTTGCCGATTCTGAAAGATCGAAAGATGCAAGCTGTGGTAGCGAAAAACCATGCAGCTGTCCCTTGCGAGCAAGCCACGCTTCCTGGTCTGCCGTCTGCAGCAGGCCGAGTCGCTTGCCACCGCGTGTCACGCAAGGATTAGCGCGAAGGCGAAAACGAAACCGCTGACCAACTTTCAAGGCGTCAAGTTTCAAACGGTTATTCAAATCAATTGACGGATCAGGACCTTCGGCCAACCATCCCTTCACGCCAATGCGAGGCCAGACGGGAAGAGACCGGCTCTGTACCAAAATGCGTGGTCGTGTGCATTCACGAAGATCAGCTTCGGGCTCAAGTCGCCAGAGGAATTCGCTTTCAGGGCATTTCCGGTCCGATTCAGAGAAGGCGCGACAGAGAGTCGAATGCAACTCATAGGGATTCGCCAAATCACGCCGGGTTTCGCGGCATCGCGGGTCGAGGTGAATCCTACTCAGAAACATTGGCCACCTCCGCCGGGAATGCAATCCACTCCGACCGCACAAATCTCGCCCCGAAACGCCGCTCAGCAAACGACGAAAGCGGTTGATCCATTCTGAGCACCCCCGAGTTGTCCGTGGATTCCTGTGACAGACGGAGCTTCACGGGCACCTCCTCCCATCTTCTCAGCGTACCCAGCCAAGGCCATCTTTCGAGAACTTCCCGAAGCGGCTTATCCTGCACTCCTTTCTCGATCCAGATCGATTCTGAGGGCAGATACGATTTCCGCCCCAAGGCAAGCGGCCAAACAGGATTTTTCAAATGCTCATGAGCTTTGTCCAATAGTGTGCGGTCTGTTCCTTCAAGTCCCACCAGAAAAGCGGCATCGGCAAGATACTCTCGCGTACTGACGGCTGTCTCATGAATCTTGGATCGATCTGCCGAGATTATGTTTTGTGCTGTTTGATAGTCGTACTTTGGCACACCCGGCCGATCATGGCGCACGCCCATTGAAAGACGCGTAAGCGGTTCCAAGTCAGCCCAGTTTTCACGATCAATTCCTATCGCTGCAGCAAGAAGACCAATCACGCCCGATTTACTGGGATCCTTTCCCGTATCTCGCTGATCAAACCGGCTGGTGGTTCCCCACGATTGCATGGGACCAACGAGTCGAAGCAATAGAGTTGGCATAGGTCACTCCTTCACGGCATCAAGTGATTTCTTCAGCAAGTCGGCCAGCGAATCTACCTTGGCACCAAAGCCGTTGATATCGGC
>CAYSYZ010000159.1:0-4710 GCA_964435205.1 uncultured Desulfovibrionales bacterium | reverse complement strand
TTGCGATTGCGGTAAGCAACTGCAGACAGCCATGAAAATCGTGGAAACAGAAGGCCAGGGGGTAATACTCTATATGGCGCAGGAAGGCCGGGGTATAGGATTGTGTAATAAACTCAAGGCCTATGCGCTGCAGGATCAAGGCCGGGATACAGTCGAGGCCAACTTGGAACTGGGGTTTAAGGCTGACCTTAGAGACTATGGGATAGGTGCACAAATACTGCGGGATCTTGGTGTTCGCAAAATGAGACTTATGACCAACAACCCCAAAAAAATTGTTGGTCTTGAGGGATATGGCCTTATGGTTACCGAAAGGATTCCCATTGAAATCCCGCCGGGCAAAGAAAACATCCGTTATCTTAAAACTAAGCAGAAAAAGATGGGACACATATTAAATATTGATTGAAAGTGTGGCACTCAAACCTGATAAATATATGTGAAGAGAAAACGGAGAAAATGATATGGCCAGGATCTTTGAAGGCAAGGTACAGGCAGAGGGGCTCAAAATAGCTATTATCATAAGTCGCTTTAATGACTTTATCAGTGAACGCCTGCTGGGTGGGGCAACGGATGCATTGCTGCGTCACGGGGCAAGTGAAAAACATATTGATGTCTACAAGACGCCAGGGGCCTTTGAAATCCCTCTCGTGGCCAAAAGGGTGGCTAGTAGGGGAAAGTACGACGCGGTAATCTGTCTGGGAGCAGTGATCCGCGGGGCAACGCCGCACTTTGAATATGTCAGCGCAGAGGTTTCAAAGGGAATTGCGCAGGTAGGTCTCGAAACGGGTGTTCCCCTGATTTTTGGAATACTTACCACGGATACTATTGAACAGGCCATTGAACGAGCTGGGACTAAAGCTGGCAACAAGGGCTGGGACGCAGCCCTTGCGGCTATCGAAATGGTCAATCTTCTTAAAACTATTACGGCCTAATACGGTCTTACCTCTTTGAAAGTTTTATTGTATGGGCGTTCGCCGGAAGGCACGAGAAAGTGCTATTCAGATATTGTATGAGATAGAGCTGACCGGGTCTGGCGTACAAGAAGCTACGGCTGCCTTTCGCTCATCGTTTAAGATTCCAGAGACGGCATACGAGTTTTGCTTACGGCTGGTCAGCGGAGTGGAGGTACACCGTAGACAAATAGACGCCCTGCTCAACAGTTATTCTGAGAACTGGCGACTGGATCGGATGTCTCGAGTGGACCGCAACATACTCCGGATGGCTGTATTTGAACTTCTTTACTGCGAGGATATTCCTCCCAAGGTAACCATCAACGAAGCCGTGGAACTTGGCAAGAAATTCGGGACTGAAGACTCCGGGCCCTTTATAAACGGGATACTGGATGCTATTTATAATGCCAAGAAAAAAGGGGAGAAAGTAGAAAATAACTAACGTTCATCGTTGACCGGGAAGGATCTGTGACAGAAGCACCGCAGGATCGTTATGATTTTAAAGAAATAGAGGCACGATGGCAGGCCTACTGGCAAGAGAATAAGACATTCAAGACAGAAATGGACCCTGCAAAGGAAAAATTTTATCTGCTTGAAATGTTTCCTTACCCTTCAGGCAAGATCCATATGGGTCATGTTCGCAACTATACGATTGGTGATGTCTTGGGGCGCCATAGGCTGATGAAGGGCTATAACATACTTCATCCCATGGGCTGGGATGCCTTTGGGTTGCCTGCAGAAAACGCAGCTATTAAACATAAAGTGCATCCTGCGCGGTGGACATATGAGAATATTGATTACATGCGTTCACAGTTACAGAAGATGGGATTTAGCTATGACTGGGAGCGCGAAATTGCTACGTGTGATCCTGACTACTATCGCTGGGAGCAACTATGTTTCGTACAAATGTACAAAATGGGCCTGGCTTACCGGAAAGACTCTCCGGTTAACTGGTGTGAAAAATGCGGTACTGTTTTGGCTAACGAGCAGGTCGTGGGAAGCGGTGTGTGCTGGCGATGTGACACCGCGGTTACCACTCGCCGGCTAAGACAATGGTTCTTCAAGATAACTGCGTACGCTGAAGAACTGCTGTCCGAATGCGATCATCTTACGGGATGGCCTGAAAAGGTCGTCACAATGCAGAAAAACTGGATCGGGAAGAGTGAAGGTGCCGAAATATACTTCCCGGTAGAAGGTTCGGACACAAAGATTAAGGTGTTTACAACCCGTCCAGATACGGTATTTGGAGCAACTTTCATGAGTCTTGCCGTTGACCACCCGTTAGTACTTGAACTCTCACGGGGCACACCCTATGAAGAACGGGTTGCGGAATTTGCTGAAAAAGAAAGTCGTGAAAAACGATCACGTATCGAGGAGGAAACTTTCGAGAAGGAAGGAATTTTCACCGGAGCATATTGTTTAAATCCATTTACTGGCAGACATATGCCCATCTTTGCAGCAAATTTTGTCTTGATGGGCTATGGAACCGGGGCCGTCATGGCCGTGCCGGCGCATGACCAGCGTGACTTTGAATTTGCCCGAAAGTATGGGCTGGATATCGTGATCGTCATTCAACCGCCGGGGGAGGCCCTGTCGGCCCAAGATATGTCTGCAGCCTATGTCGAAGAAGGCACCATGGTCAATTCAGGTCAATTCAATGGCATCAATAGTAACAACGCCAAAGAAGCCATTACCCGGCATCTTGAAGAATCCGGCCTGGGCAAAAAGGCAGTGAGTTATCGCTTGCGGGACTGGGGGATTTCCAGACAACGGTACTGGGGTACGCCAATACCTATTGTCTACTGTGAGCAATGCGGTACAGTCCCGGTGCCGGATAAGTATCTGCCAGTGCTTCTGCCCCTTGATGCTCAAATCAATGAAACAGGTCGCTCTCCTCTGGCCGGACTTGATTCGTTTGTCAACGTGGCCTGCCCCGCGTGTGGCGGTTCTGCACATCGCGAAACGGATACCATGGATACTTTTGTTGAGTCTTCGTGGTACTTTGCCCGTTACACATGCCCTAACTACACAGAAGGTCCGCTTGACCCCGCAAAGGTAAATTATTGGTTACCCGTTGACCAGTACATAGGGGGTGTAGAGCATGCCATTCTGCATCTCCTGTATGCGCGCTTCTTCACAAAGGTCCTTCGCGATTTAGGCTGGTTGAAGGTAGACGAACCGTTTAGAAATCTGCTCACCCAGGGCATGGTGATAAAAGATGGCGCAAAAATGTCGAAGTCTAAGGGAAACGTGGTCGATCCAGACGAACTGATAGACCGGTATGGGGCAGATACGGTACGCCTTTTCTGCCTGTTTGCTGCGCCTCCCGAACGCGATCTTGAATGGAGTGACCAGGGTGTGGAAGGTGCGTACCGTTTTTTGAATCGGGTTTATCGCCTGGTGAGGGAAAATTGGGGCAGATTAGCTCATACCCCCAGCCTAATCGAAAAATATCAATTAGAGGGGGAGGCGAAAGCCTTATATCGCAAAATCCATCAGACTATCAAAAAAGTCAGTGCAGATATGGATAGGTTTCATTTCAATACAGCCATAAGTGCAGTAATGGAACTGGTTAATGATACTTACACCGTCCTAGGTATGGCAGGAAAGGATCCAAATACCTGCGCCGTGTTGAAGGGGGCTATCTTAACTGTCGTTAGATTGCTCTCACCTTTTGTGCCGCATATTAGTGAAGAGCTGTGGATCTATATGGGGGCTAAGGGTTTAGTTTCTTCAAGTTCCTGGCCTTTGTATGATGAAGAAGCAACCCGCCTAGAAACTATAGAGCTTGTGGTACAAGTTAATGGCCGGGTACGCAGTCGGGTTGAAGTAGCTGCTGGCCAAGGAGAAGCAGAGATAAAAGAAGCAGCTCTCAATGACATACGCATCCAAGAATGGATTGGCGGAAAAGAGATTAAGAAGGTCATCATAGTTGGAAATAAGCTGGTTAATATTGTTCTTTAAAGGCAATGAATAAAAATACATTATCTACTTACACTGAAGTGAAAACATATTCTGCATATATTCATATGTTGTTAGTATTATTGTTTGCCGTTACCGCATGCGGTTACCACTTTAGCGGCCAGGGCAACCCTTTTTCCGAAGACATAAAAACGATAGCTATTCCCGTATTCCTTAATCAGACAGCTGAAGCGGGCTTTGAAAACTACGTTACAAACCAGCTGGTTTATGAGTTCGCAAGCCGAAAAAGACTGCGGGTAGTCGATATCAGGGATGCTGATATCATTCTTAAAGGGAAGATACGGTCGGTTAGTCTGCCGGACGTATCTTTTTCCGGCGCTTACCGTGGTCTGGAAAGAAAAGCAGTGGTCACCATGGAAGCGACATTGGAAACGCGCGACGGCAAAGTCCTCTGGCAGGACAAAAGCATCACTATGGAAGAGGCTTACACGGTAGACAGCAATCCCCTCACTACGGAAAGCAACAAGCGAGCTGCCCTTCAGAAGATCGCCACAGACATGGCAGAAAGGATCCACCTGCGTATCTTTGAGGATTTCTAAGAATCCGTCCTGAAAAGCAACTACTTAATATATCTTCTCCCAAGGCTTCACCTGCAGTAAAGGATAAAAAATACATGGCTTACGCCCCCGTATTCGGGCGTAAGCCATATCTGCAGCATGCTAAAATAAAGAGATCTTAGTTTTGTGAAGCGGATTGAAGGGCGTTTACTTGCCTGGTCAAACGGGAAATTTTGCGCGCTGTGTTTCTATGATGAAGCGTTCCTTTAGAAGCCGCCTTATCT
>CAYSYZ010000158.1:261-4718 GCA_964435205.1 uncultured Desulfovibrionales bacterium | reverse complement strand
CAAGAAGTCTGAGTCCGATCCTGCATAACGCTGCATTCAAGGCTTCAGGCGTAAATGCTGTTTACCTGGCCTTTTGCGTAGACGATCTGGCGGGCGTCGTACAGGGTAGTATAAGGGCCTTGCCCATAGACGGGGTAAGTGTCACCATTCCCTATAAGACAGCTATCTTGCCATATGTGGATGATCTTGAATCACTGGCGCGTGAGATGCGTGCGGTAAATACCCTTTACTGGCGGGGGAAGAGACTCATCGGGGCCAATACTGACGGGCTGGGAGCGGTTTTAGCTTTAAAAGAAAAGACAGAACTTTCTGGCCGAAAATGTCTTGTCCTGGGGGCTGGCGGCGCAGCCAGATCGATTGCGTTTGCACTCAAGGCGGAGGGCTGTGACGTGGTTCTTACTAATAGAACCGAGGAGAAGGGAAGTGGGCTGGCCCAGGAACTTGACGTGGGCTGGGTGCGTTTTAAAGATTTTCCACAGACCAAAGCCGATATACTTATTCAGGCCACAAGTGCAGGCATGTATCCGAATACAGAAGAAAGCCTTGTTCCACGACGCGCCCTCTTATCTTTTCCGGTAGTTATGGACATTGTCTATAAGCCCCTTGAGACTAAGCTGCTCAGGGAGGCGAAGGAGGAGGGTTGCAGTACCATTGACGGACTTAATATGCTCATCTACCAGGCGGCAGCCCAGTTTAAACTATGGACGGGTAAGGAGGCCCCGATTTCTGTGATGCGCCGTGAGGCAGATTCTTATATTTCAGGGAAAGGAGTTTCTCGTTGATTACGGTAAGGACAAAGCGCGATGTAAAAGCACGCATTGCTGTCCCCGGTTCAAAAAGCCTGACGCAACGAGCCCTGATTACCTCCGCCCTGGCGGACGGTGAAAGCGTGATCCGGGGAGCGCTAATCAGTGAGGATACAAACCTCCTCATGCGGGGCTTGAACCGTCTGGGTGCCGGGATTACCGTTGAAGAGGGCGATGTCTTGGTAAACGGTACCGGTGGTTTAATAAAAACGCCAAAAGAGCCTCTTCATATGGGGAATAATGGAACGGGTATCCGCTTCCTGACTGCGGTTGGTGCGCTGGGAAGCGGCCGCGTTCTGCTTACAGGTAGCCAGCGTATGGAGGAAAGGCCTATTCAGGATCTTCTGGAAGCCTTGAATGGGCTTGGCGCCCAGGCCATAAGCACGAATGGTACCGGTTGTCCGCCCGTAAAAGTAAGCTCGCCATCCGGTACACTCAAGGGCGGACGTATTACCATGACCGGTAGCCTAAGCAGCCAGTTCGTATCAGCGATTCTCCTTGTAGCCCCGTATGCTCAAAAAAAGGTCATCGTGGAGGTTGAGGGGGGGCTGGTTTCTAGTCCATATGTTTTCATGACCTTAAAGGTGATGAATGACTTTGGTATCTCCGCAGTATGTAAGGACTCCCGTATCTTCGATGTTCCACAGGGGAGATATATGCCGCGCACTTATACTATCGAAGGAGATGCTTCTAACGCTTCCTATTTCTGGGCAGCAGCTGCTGTAACCGGTGGAGAGGTGTGCGTGAGCAACATATTCGCAGATTCTGTTCAGGGTGATGTAGCTTTTTTGAGTATTTTGGAGAAAATGGGGTGCCGGGTGGAAAAAAGTGACCAGGGCACAACGGTTTTTGGCCCCGAGAAGCTTCAGGCGGTAACAGTAGATATGAATAAATGGCCGGATGTCGTGCCTACATTGGCTGTAGTCGCTGCCCGGGCCGAAGGAGAGACTATGATCAAGAATGTAGCTCATCTGCGGGTCAAGGAAACGGACCGTCTCCATGCAGTAGCCGTGGAATTAAAAAAGATCGGTGTCCAAGTGGATGAGCTACCGGATGGACTTATTATCCGCCAAGGAGAACCCTGCGGTGCGGTTATCGAAACTTATGATGATCACCGCATGGCCATGAGCTTTGCGGTTGCCGGTCTGGCAATCCCGGGCATTTCTGTTGCCGGGGAGAAATGCGTGGCTAAATCTTTCCCGAATTTCTGGGAGACATTTGAGCAGCTCTATGCTTAAAAAACCTGGCAGAATCATTCTTATTGGTTACCGTGGCTCCGGTAAGAGTACAGTGGGCCAGATGTTGGCTGAAAGATTATTGGTGCCGTTCATTGACACTGACATTGTAATTGAGCAGAAGGCCGGGATAAGCATAAAAGAAATGGTAGCGAGGAAGGGCTGGCCGTATTTTCGGGTAACAGAGAAAGAGGTCATCCAGGGATTGGCGCAGGATAAGAATATGGTTGTGGCGGTCGGCGGAGGTGCTATTCTTGATCCAGAAAACCAGTCATCCCTGAAGGAAAATGGTGTCATTTTTTATCTGGCGGCCTCCGAAGTTACCCTGGCCACGCGTATGGCCAAAGATGCGAAAACGGATGCACAACGGCCATCGCTTTCCGGGGAGGAGGTAACCGCAGAAATTGGAACAGTCTTGAAAGAGCGAGAAACTGTCTACCGTGAGGTGGCTGATTATGTGATAGATACAGAAAACCGGACGGTATACGATATCGTAAAAGAAATAATTGGCATTGAAGCCAAAAGATAAAAGAGAGATATATGGCTGGCAATACATTTGGTAAGGTTTTTCGGGTTACTACCTGGGGGGAATCACACGGACGGGCCCTGGGGGTGGTCATAGATGGATGCCCTCCCCTTATTCCATTGAATGAGGCGGATATACAGGGAGACCTGGAAGGCAGGCGGCCGGGGAAGACAGGGCTTGTTACCAGACGAAAAGAACCGGACGTGGTAGAAATTCTGTCCGGCGTCTTCGAAGGAAAGACCACCGGAACACCTATTTCACTCATTATCTTCAACCGGGATGTGGACAGCTCGGCCTATGAACCTATTCGGGATGTTTTTCGTCCGGGCCACGGCGATTATACGTACTTTAAGAAGTACGGTATTCGCGACTACCGCGGTGGAGGTCGGCCCTCGGCGCGGGAGACCGTGGCCAGGGTGGCTGCGGGTGCTGTAGCCCGGAAGGTGCTGGGGCGGGAAGGGATCGAGGTTGTAGCTTATACTCGGGAGATTGGCGGGGTGTGTGCCGAAAAAGTGGACCTTTCGGTCATCGAAGAAAATACCCTTTTCTGCCCGGATCCTGAAGCTGCACTGCGGATGGAGGAGCGGATAAAAGAGGTACGTTCCCAGGGAGACAGCTTAGGGGGCGTTGTGGAGATCGTGGCCAGGGGTTGCCCGCCCGGTCTGGGTGAACCGGTGTTTGATAAACTGGACGCCGATCTGGCTAAGGCCATGATGAGTATCGGGGCGGTCAAGGGAGTTGAAATTGGTTCTGGCTTTCAGGCGGCACGTAGCCTGGGTTCTCAGAATAACGATCCCATTACTCCAAACGGCTTTGCGTCAAATAATGCCGGGGGCATACTTGCGGGTATTTCAAATGGCGACGATATCGTGGTGCGGGTTGCGGTAAAGCCTATTCCTTCTATTGCCAGGCCCCAGCAGACGGTAGATATTAATATGCAGCCACGGGAGATTACCATTGGGGGACGGCACGATATCTCGGCTATTCCGCGTATTGTTCCGATTTGTGCGGCAATGATGTGCCTCACTCTCACCGATCATCTTTTGCGGCAGAGGGCTATCCAGTTTCATGAATAAAGAGTCCATTACGATTGGTATTGTCGGCGGCAGCGGACGGATGGGGCAATGGTTCAAGCGGTTTTTCAGTGCAGCCGGATATTCTGTGGAGATAGCCGGTCGGAGTACAGCCATAACGCCGGCCGAACTGGCCAGAAAAAGTCAGGTGCTTGTTGTTACCGTGCCCATCGCGGCAACCTGCGCTACGATCAAAGAGGTGGGTCCACATCTTTCTAGAAATGCGCTGTTTATGGATCTTACTTCGGTTAAGAAGGAGCCGGTAGAGGCCATGCTTAGCTATTCTAATGCGGAAGTTATCGGCACCCATCCTTTGTTCGGTCCCAGAGAAAAAACGCTGAAGGGCAAGAATATTGTACTTTGTCCAGCCAGAGGAGAAAGATGGCTGCCCTGGTTAAAGGACATTTTCGAGTGCTACGGCGGCCACTTAGAAATCATATCACCGGATGAGCACGACCGGGCCATGGGTATCGTGCAAGGACTCGTACATACCGCACACATGGCCATGGGTATGACTATGGCCGGCAGCAATTTCTCTCTTTCTTTTCTTAATGGTGTGGCTACGCCCAACTTCGAAAAGAAGATGCAGCAGGTACGGCGTCTGTTTAGCCAGGATCCTACCCTCTATGCCCAGATGCTTTTTTATAATCCCTACGCCTTACCGACCCTTGAGTCCTATATAAACAATCTGCACCGCCTAGTTTCGGCTGTCCGAGAGAAAGAATCCGCAGCTATCGAGAAGGTCTTTGCCGAGGTCGGCTTCTATATCAAAACCGGAAATTAGCAAACCATTCTTTAATTAATTACCGTTATATAT
>CAYSYZ010000158.1:0-251 GCA_964435205.1 uncultured Desulfovibrionales bacterium | reverse complement strand
CTCGCCTGTCATAAGCCGTTAGTCCGGTAAGGTGCAAAAAGCAACTCAGAGTTGCCTTTGAATTACACTATTGCAACCTTCTCGGAATATTGGCTCCTCCTATAAATCCAGCAATTAAGGTAAGTTAGATGATTTTTCGTGCGAAATTATATTGGCACGTTTTATGCTCCACACAAGCATGTTTAAATTGCTAATTAGTCATTTCATTAGACGGTCTTTATGAGGAGGATACGCTTATGGCAGTACCTGCA
>CAYSYZ010000157.1:0-4753 GCA_964435205.1 uncultured Desulfovibrionales bacterium | reverse complement strand
CTTGTTCCGCGCAAAGTTATACGCGGGGTATCGCTCTTGGTATTCGTCCATAAGCGCATCACGATATACCTTGGCGATAATGGAGGCTGCCGCAACAGACGTACTTCGGGCATCCCCTCGGACCATTGTCTTTTGTGGGATGGCCGTTTGTAAAGGTATAATGCCGTCGATCAGGAGATAGTCTGGCTCGGGATTGAGCTGGTCCACTGCCATTTTCATGGCCTTTAGTGTGGCCTGAAGGATATTGATCTGATCGATTTCAGTTACGTCTACTACACCAACGCCAATAGATATGGCCTGGCCATGAATTAGATCATAGCAGACTGCGCGCTGATGAGCCGAGAGAGCTTTAGAGTCATCTATCCCCGTAAACTTGCCGGTCGGGGGCAGGATGACGGCTGCAGCCACCACGGGTCCAGCCAGCGGTCCTCGCCCGACCTCATCCACTCCAGCTATAATGCGTATACCCTGAGCGTAAAGCCTCCTCTCCCAAAACAGAGGGTCCCCTTCGGACGAGGCAAGTCCAAACATAAGACTATACCTGCCGCTTTTCCTTAATACGGGCGGCCTTTCCTGACAGCTTGCGGAGATAATACAGCTTGGACCGGCGTACTTGGCCGTGAGAAACCACCTCTACACGGTCAATGAGTGGAGAGTGTACAGGAAATGTCCTTTCTACACCGACGCCATAAGAAACCTTCCGCACGGTAAACGTTGCGCCGACAAGACTGCCACGCCTGCGTATAACCGTACCCTCAAATACCTGGATCCGTTCTTTTTCTTCGCTTTCTCTAATCTTTACGTGGACTTTCACCTTGTCACCCGGTCTGAAATCAGGCAGGTCGCTTCTCATTTGTTCCCGCTCGATTACATTCATTACTTCCATAACATATACCCCCCTACTTTCTATCACCTAAGAATCTGTCCACTATAATAGCCGCAGCTGCACGCACAGAGAGATGATTGTATTTAGCGTCTTTCTGCACCGCCGGCAGCACGTAATCAGCCTCTTCTATAACGTCTTTCGCCAAACCCCAGGCCGTACCAAAAACCAGCAGAATCGGGGAAGTGCCCTCCAGCAGTTTCTTTGCCTCTTCCAGGCTAAGTATCGGCCCTCTTTCCTGAGCAACTGTAGCCAGGACAATGGGTCTTTTACCGGTCCGGCTATGAATGCTCTCCTTCGCCAGTTCGAGTGAGTCACTAACCTTTATCAACCTAAGGGCATCCACCCGGTTCTTATTGTATTCATTACCCCAGCCGAAAAGCCAGTGATCAAGTAGCCGCCCAATAAGGACCTGCTGCTCTTTCACCGGGGTTATAACATGGAAAGCGCCCAGATCGTACGTCCTGGCCAGCCGCGCCAAATCATGTAAATCCAGATTGGTTACTGCCGAAGCAATAACCGCGCCCTTTTTGTTATACACAGGATAGTGGACAAGTGCTATGTCCACTGGAACCCTATCCGGCATCA
Source organism: uncultured Desulfovibrionales bacterium (assembly GCA_964435205.1). GTDB lineage: Bacteria > Desulfobacterota > QYQD01 > QYQD01 > QYQD01 > CAYSYZ01. The sequence continues at coordinate 3,282 of CAYSYZ010000157.1, read as the reverse complement.
AACGGCCTTTGGTGGGTACTCCTTTTCAATCTCTTCCAGCAAACGCTGGTCCTCAACCGATAGTTTAGTCGACCTCAGCATATCCGGCCGCTTGAACAGAGTCTTTCTAAGAGCCTCTTTGCGCCGCCAGGCGGCGATCTTTTCGTGGTCGCCAGAAGTCAGAACTGCCGGAACCTCTAATCCCTGCCATACCCGTGGCCTGGTGAACTGTGGATGTTTCAACAGGCCGGCTGTAAAAGAATCTTTGGCTGCGGAATCCGGCGAACCGAGTACGCCCGGCAACAGCCGGGTTATCGATTCAATGAGTACCAGGGCGGCCAATTCACCGCCTGAAAGAACATAGTCACCAATCGATACTTCATCATCGACAAAATGAACGATCCGCTCATCAAATCCCTCGTACCGCCCGCATATAAGTAACAGATGATCATATGTACACATCTGCTGGGCCACAGCCTGTGTATAAAGGCGGCCCTGTGGGCTCAGCAACACCACCCGCGCCTTTGCACCCTCAGCCTTTATCGCCCGGATGGCACGGTAGATAGGCTCAGGTTTCATCACCATCCCTTCGCCACCGCCATAAGGGCGGTCATCGGTCATCTTATGCTTACCTGCGGCGTAGTCCCGCAGATTTATAACCCTGACTCCGACCTTCCCTTCTTTGATAGCCTTGCCCAGAATGCCCTCGGCAAGTACTGAGGCTGGCAGCTGGGGAAATATGGTCAAGATATCAAATATCATTCATATCCAGCAGGTCTTCCAGTGGACGGATAGTCATGACCTTGCTTGATAGGTCTATGTTGACCACTATGCCCTCAATGGCCGGAACAAGATATTCTTTCGGACCATTTTCGACCACATAGACGTCGTTACTTCCCGTAGGCAAAATAGCCTTTATTTTGCCAAGGCAAGATCCGTCTTCTAACCGGACCGTCAACCCTATGATCTGGTGCCAATAGAACTCGTTAGTCGATAACTCCTTAAGCCATTTCTTTAGGCAATAAAGCTCCGAATTAACAAGCCCTTCTGCATCTGTGCGTGAATTTACGCCCGACAGGCCGAGGAGGATATTTCTCTTTCTCACGCTGGCAGATTCTAATGAATATTCCCGCAGCTCACCTGTCTTATGCCTTAGCCAGACAGTTTTTAATGCTGTGAAGGTATTGGTCGATTCGGTATAGGGAAAGACCTTGACCGCCCCCCTAACGCCGTGAGCACCAACGACTTTCCCGATGAGGAGGTAATCCTCCTCGATCCGCTTACTACTCAATAATCTCCAGAACAGACCTCTTTTTCAATTTCGTCGAAGCTGCACTCAGGATGGTACGCATAGCCCGGGCAGTGCGTCCCTGCTTGCCAATAACTTTGCCCAGGTCATCCTTGGCCACCTTCAGTTCGATGACAGAGGTCTGCGCACCTTCTATCTCGTTCACTTCAACTGCATCCGGATTGTCGACCAGAGAGCGTGCAATATACCCGATCAATTCCTTCATCTCTCCAACCTCCCTCTCACTAGGGTTGCCCGAAAACCACACGGTCTGTAGACATTATACACTATCCCTTCAAAGTGGAAGCATCTTTTTTCAAAAATCCCCCGCTAATGAGCAAACTCTTTACAGTAGGTGTGGGCTTAGCCCCTTTCTGTAACCAATCGGCCAGTTTTTGCTCGTCTATCTGGACGACGTGCGGCATACGCACAGGATCGTAAGTACCTATTTTCTCAATGAATTTGCCATCTCGCGGTGATTCAGAATTTGCCACCACCAAACGATAGAAAGGATTTTTCTTTGCCCCCATTCGCGCCAATCGAATTCTAACCGCCATGCTGCTTTTTTCCACCTCCCCGTCTGTTGGTCTTTCTTAAGATGAGAACAGATTTTGTAGATTCCTTAACCCGCCCTTTTGGAGCTTTTTCATCATCTTTTGCATCTGAGCAAAATTCTTTAGGAGCTTATTCACATCCTGCACCGCGGTACCGCTACCTCTAGCAATGCGTAATCTGCGGCTACCGTTCAGGATCGTATGATTGACCCGCTCCGCCTTGGTCATAGAATTTATGATAGCCTCTATCCTGACCAATTCTCCCTCATCAGGGTGTATTCCCTGCAGCGATTTGATTTTGTTTAGACCTGGAATCATGCCCATAATCTGTTCCAGGGTGCCCATCTTTTTGATCTGCTGCAGTTGGTCTCGGAAGTCCTCCAGGGTAAAGGATTCTTTTCTGATCTTTTTTTCAAGTTCCAGGGCCTTCTTGGCATCGTAGGTAGCTTGAGCCTTCTCAACAAGCGTGAGAACATCACCCATTCCCAGTATCCGAGAAGCCATGCGGTCAGGATAGAAAGGCTCTAAAGCATCTAATTTTTCGCCGACACCGACAAATTTAATAGGCTTCTGGGTAACTGTTTTTATGGACAGGGCCGCCCCGCCCCGGGCATCGCCATCCATCTTAGAGAGAATGATGCCGCTTAGCCCTAAAGTCTGGCTAAACTTCTCTGCTATATTAACCGCGTCCTGACCGGTCATGGCATCAGCCACCAGGATAATTTCAGAAGGATCGATTGCCTCCTCGATTTCCTCAAGTTCGGCCATTAGCACGGTATCAATATGTAAGCGCCCGGCTGTATCTATTATGATTGTATCATAAGCCTTTTCCTTGGCCAGAGTGGCAGCCTTCTGGCAGATGTCAACCGGCCTCATGTCAGGCTCAGACGGGTAGGAGGGGATACCCAGATCACTGGCCAGTTTTTGTAGTTGTTCAATAGCCGCCGGCCTGTATATATCAGCCGATACAAGGTAAGGGCGTCTTCCTTTTTTTCTCAGATACAAGGCAAGCTTACCAGCGGTAGTAGTCTTCCCTGAACCCTGGAGACCAACAAGCATTATAGATGCTGGCCACGTTCCCGACAGGTCGATATCCTGCCTCTGGCCGCCCATCAGGGCTGTCATCTCCTCATGGACTATCTTAACAATCTGATGCCCCGGCGTAAGGCTGTCCAGTACCTCCTGCCCAATGGCCCGCTCTCGAACCGAGTTGACAAAATTTTTCACAACCTTATAGTTTACATCAGCTTCCAGGAGTGCAACGCGAACCTCGCGCAAACCGTCCTGGATATTTTGCTCCGTCAGCTTACCGTACCCGCGGAGCTTTTTAAAAACGAGATTAAGGCGTTCGGTTAAACTTTCAAACATTTGGTGCCTTGAATTTACTTTAAATTAACAATAATCCCTTGAACATGCATAGCGAGCGAATACTATGCATTTTACCTTACATACGGAGATTCC
>CAYSYZ010000156.1:826-4755 GCA_964435205.1 uncultured Desulfovibrionales bacterium | reverse complement strand
GATCCATTCTTGATAATTTCCGCATGGGGTAAAAAAGTAGAGGTAAAGAATAGATATGGAGCGATCGAACTTACTGGAAACCCGTTCGGTATAGTACAGGACATCTTGCACCAGCTAGACATAGCCTGCACGGACATTGAGCTCCCTTTTTACGCAGGTGCCGTGGGTTACTTTGGCTATGATCTCCGCTATCATCTGGAAAGCCTGCCGGACCTGGCGAAAAACGATCTTTATCTGCCCGACCTTTACCTCATTTTCCCGGGCATTATTCTTGTCCATGACCGTGAAGAAGGAAAACATCAGCTGGTTGCCATTGAGCATCAGTTGTCCGGGGAGGAGACAGAAAAGAGTTTCCAGAAAATAGGCAAATTTCAGGATAAAATTCTTAAGAGGGCTGCGCATCCCGGACGACTTCAAAGAGGTAAAGAGAGCGGCTTTACCTCCAACTTTACACACGAGGCGTATGTCTCTGCCGTAAATCGGGTGCGAGAATATATCCGCCAGGGAGATGTCTACCAGGTTAACCTGTCTCAACGCTTTAGATTTCCACTCACAGGATCTCCTTACTCGCTTTTTCGTGCGCTTTTTGCCAGTAACCCTGCTCCTTTCTATGCTTACCTGAACTGTGGAGATTTCGCTGTACTTTCCACCTCTCCGGAGCGCTTTGTCTGGCGGGAAGGAAATTATATTGAGACAAGGCCGATCAAGGGCACACGACCACGAGGTAAAGACCTACTGGAAGATGAGAGGATGAAAAAGGAGTTACTGGAAAGCCCCAAGGAGGATGCCGAGCTTTCGATGATCGTTGATCTTTTGCGAAATGACCTCGGAAAGGTCTGTGTTCCCGGGACGATCCGGGTGAAAAAACATAAGATGGTAGAAGGTTACCAGAATGTCTTTCACCTTGTCTCCATCGTTGCCGGGAAGGTTAGAAATGAGTGCACCCAGATGGATATTTTGAAGGCGGTTTTTCCGGGTGGATCTATTACCGGATGTCCCAAGATAAGGGCCATGGAGATTATCGAAGAACTGGAATCCGTAAAACGAGGGATTTATACCGGGGCTATTGGCTATGTCGGGTTGCATGATACTATGAACCTGAACATTGCCATACGCACGGCCGTGTACAAAGACGGGCATGTTTACCTTTCCGTCGGGGGAGGAATAGTGTACAATTCCGATCCGGAGGCTGAGTATAGAGAGACCCTGCACAAAGGAGAGACATTTTTCAAGCTGCTTTACCAGGCGGACTGATGCTCGTGGAAAAAGATATCGAAGAATATGTATTTTTAAATGGTAACATTGTTGATGGCCGTGAGGCTGGCCTGTCCGTTTTTGACCGGGGCATCCTGTACGGGGATGGTTTTTTTGAAACCATGCGTGCCGAGCACGGCTACGTGCTTTTCCTGAAGGCTCATCTGGAAAGACTGTATCAATCCTGCAGGTTCTTTAACATCGAGTTTAAACCTGAGGAGGATGGTTACTGGGCAGATAGGATAGGGCTGCTTATTGAGAAAAATGGACTTCAGAAAACTATTGCTGCAGTAAAGATTATCATCACCCGCGGTACCGGTGCCCGTTCCCTTGGGCTTCCAAAGCAATCGGAGCCTACGATTATTGTCTACGCACGAGAATATGAGGCCCCTCCCAAGGACAAGTATGACCATGGGATAGTGGCCGAGGTCTTTCCCTATCCACGGTATTCTTTTCTGGCCGATCATAAGAGCTTGAACTACCTATTTTACCTTTCAGCCAGAGAGTGGGCCGAGAAGCGAGGAGCAGATGAAGCCATCGTCCTGAATGTCGACGGTACGGTATCAGAAGGTGCGACAACCAATGTTTTCTATGTCCAGGAGGGTTCCATTTTCCGACCGGAATCGCCGCACTACCTTCGCGGCGTCATGGAAGGTCAGGTGATAAACCTTCTGGAAGAACGGGGGAAAGAAATTTTCACCGAACCTACTACCGTTTCTATTTTGGCGGAGGCAGAAGAGGTTTTTTTAACCAATTCCCTTCTCGGTGTGATGCCCGTAGGCAGGATTGGAGAAAATGTGCTGCCGCCAGAAAAGCCCATGGCTAAGCTCTTGCAAGCTGTGAAGTGGGTAGAGAGGAGTCATGCGGACCGGACTGGCTAACCTGCCTTTACATTATGGAAAGGCCCCCCGATGGCTTTTTTCCCGTATGGTGAAATTGGCCCGGGAGATTACTACGGTCATCGTGGGTGAATTCGGACCGGAGGAGATGCTGCGGAGGCTATCTGATCCCTTTTGGTTCCAGGCGTTTGGTTGTGTCCTGGGCTTTGACTGGCATAGTTCCGGCCTGACTACCACGGTCTGCGGGGCTCTGAAGGAAGGTATCAAGGATCTATCGGGAGAGCTAGGGCTGGCGCTTGCAGGCGGGAAAGGGGCTGCTTCGCGAAAGACACCGGAGGAGATCGTCAAAATCGGAGATTTTTTTGCAATCGAGCCGTCAAAGCTTGTTTATGCCAGCCGCATAACGGCCAAAGTTGACAATAACGCACTCCAGGATGGCTATCAACTCTATCATCACTGCTTCATATTTACGGGAAAAGGCTTCTGGGCTGTGGTACAGCAGGGGATGAACGAAAGTACGGGATATGCCCGTAGGTATCACTGGCTGGGCGAAGGTGTAGCAGACTTTGCCAGTGAGCCGCATGCTGCCATTTGCTGCGACCAGAAGAATGCCGCTCTTAATATGGTGGCCTCAGAAAGTGCAGTGGCCAGGGAGACGGTAACGGCACTATCGAGAGAGCATCCGCATAATTTGGTTAGGGAACTGAAAAAGGTCCAGGCCCTTTCTCTACCACCCCGTCATGAAATACAGGCAGCGGACATTGATGCAAAGCGGGTAGGCCAGATCTTGCTTGAGACTTATGAGCGACAGCCTGAGGGGTTTGAGGCGTTGCTCGGGATGCCGGGGGTGGGTGCAAAAACCATACGGGCCCTCAGCCTCATAGCAGAACTGGTGTACGGTGTAAAACCGAGTTTTCGTGATCCGGCTCGCTACAGTTTCGCCCATGGCGGAAAGGACGGACATCCCTACTCGGTGGACAGAGAAGCCTACGATCGGTCCATTCAGATACTGCAGAGAGGCATCTCGCAATCCAGACTGGAAAGAGCGGAGAAAATGGAGGCGATAAAGAGGCTTACCGGCTATGCACGAATAGGTCTGCACTAGCCGTTTTCTTGCTCCAGTTTTTGCTTAAGCCTTAAGGCGCTTAAAGGGCTATCGTGGTAGTCCTAATACGGCCATGGCCGCCAACTGCGGCCAGAGAGTGTCAAAGCCAACACCTTTCAGTAATTCTTCCCGAATAACCACCACAAAGTAGCGCAGCAGATTCAGATAGGTTGTTGCTATTCTTTGGGCCAATCTCTGCAAAAATTATTGACTTATCTGATACTTGCTGATAGCATTTTCCAAGTGTATGCGAAAAAGGGGGACAAAGTATGTGTAAAACCTGCAAGGCCCACACCAAGGCAAAGCCAAAGGCTACCACAAAGAAGGCAGAGAAGCCTCCAAAGAAAAAAGGGAAAAGCTAAAAAGTTCAGTGTACTTTTTTGACGGGGCGGGAAGCGGTGCATGCGAGGGGGCTGTGCCGCTTTTTGCTTTTCAAGACGCGGAGTTTTCGCCGGGTAAATTCGCAGAAGAAAGGAGGCACTATACATAATGGGCGGGAAGAGATGTAATATTGATGACTTTAGAATGAAAGTAGATCCCTGGCTTGATTCACAGCACATCAGAAAGATTTCCCTGATTGGCAAGAATCACTTATCCGTGCTTTTTATGGATAACATAGTGGATGAATTTGAGCTGGAAGGATGCGTAGCCGAGGAGATCGAGGCTTTCTTAAAGGAAATGAAAAAGAAAGGTATAATTGTTGAAAAATAAAGAGAGGCTTGCCCTATTCC
>CAYSYZ010000156.1:0-816 GCA_964435205.1 uncultured Desulfovibrionales bacterium | reverse complement strand
CCCTATTCCTACAGAGTATTTTTTGGGCACGAGGTGTAAAAGAATGTCAGATGCTAGCGATATAATGCCCGAAGGGGAAGATATCCGGAAAGCGGTAAGGTGGGTGTCCGAACGCAAACTGGAGAAGAAGAATATCCCCAGCCATGTTTTACTCGAGGAAGCCTGTATCAGATTTGATCTGTCACCCAAGAAGGCAGATTTTTTACGGCGGTTTTTACGTGAAGAGGTGTCGAGTAGGGGAAAAAAATAAGATCTGTCTTGTGATTGATTTTCCGATAATGCAGCTTGCCTCTAAGCCAGGACTTTTTCTGGCTCAATTAAGATATTAATTGACGTTTTAGATATTTGGGCGGTATTAACAAACGCCTGTACTTAAATTACATGGCCTCCACTAGGTATACTAAAGGCACACTTGTTGGAGGCTTTTTGTTTTTTCAGGTCCGGAGGGAGGTACATCTCAATGGTTCGTAAGCCCACCTACGAAGAGCTGGAACAAAGGGCCGGGGGATTAGAAAAGGAAGTTGTAAAGCATGAACGGGCAGAAGAAGCACTGCGGGAGAGCGAGGAGAAACTGGCGGGAATTATTGCTTCGGTCACAGATCATATGAGCATGATGGACGATAAACACAATATTGTGTGGGCAAATGATGTCGCAAAGAGCCTGTTTGGGCCGGACCTAATTGGCAAGAAGTGTTTTAGCGTCTATCACGGCTATGAGAAGCCCTGCGAATCCTGTGTGGTGAGGAAGTGTTTTGAAGATGGAAAGGTTCACGATCACGTGACGGTGGTTACGGGACGCGCTGGGCGAAAAATGAC
>CAYSYZ010000155.1:0-4755 GCA_964435205.1 uncultured Desulfovibrionales bacterium | reverse complement strand
CCCTATCAGAAATATGAGAAAGGCAATATAGGGGATAAAAACACCGAAAAGGTAGTTCATTCCAGCACCACTCACTCCCGCGTAAGCAATTAGGACGAGTGCCAAGACTGCGATGAGGGGAAGCAAAAGTCTCATTTACCGTTACCTCACTTCGTTTAGGCTATCAAAATCAGTACTCTTTGAATCTGGTTTCTGCTCTTCAATTTCATATAACAGATCTGCCTTTTGCAATAACCTAAAGAGCCTATTTTTCCACTCAGTTGTCCTGAGTTCATAGACCTGCTCACGGCATTTCATATAGATGTCAAACGAGAGGAGGGCCAAGTCATCTATTCTGGACTCGATAAACAATAGCTCGTCAGAAAGTTGGTGCTTTTGGATATCAGATTCCAACTCTTCTCGAATCAGTCTCTTGAGCACAAAGACAAAGGCAATAGCCTGCGTGGGAGTAAGGTCCTGAACCGCCCTGATTCGAATAACCTTGTCGAGAAAGGGAGAAACCTTCTCAGGATCCATCCTGTTGAGAATTCCCTCGAATAAGCCCTCTATTCCCTCAGAGATCATGGATCCTACGGGGTTAGCAAACTGGTTCTTTTGTGCCTTCAAGAATTTGGCCGTGTCTGGCGGATACGTATCCAATATAGCATTAAACCACCTCTCCAAGATGGTGGATTTCTTTTGTAACAATAAGCTTTCCAGGGACACTGCCGGAACTTGCTGAGGCGAATGCATATTCTAGACTTTACCCGTTTCTGACACGGCTACCCTTGTAGCACGATATTTCTTTGCATGTCAATAAAAAATGTATGGCAATTTTTAACCAGACCACCCTGAAAATTGTCAAAACTCTATGAATGGTCATTCATTCACTATGCTTTTTATAACAAATTCGGTTTACGTGTCAAGAACAAAATGTACGCTTGTGCCGCAAAGGACCTTTTGACTTTTGATATTTCCTACGGTACTTTTCCTCATCAATCATAAACACCCGGTGGACATTGGAATACTTTGAGAGTCTTGTAAGTCAGATCAGCCCTATCTCTCAGCGATATGATAGCTTCGGTTAAACTTCAAAGAGAGATCATCTATCGCAAACTTTTTCCTGGCCAGCTTCTCCCGGTTGAGGAACGGCAAAACCTCAGAAAGGAAAAGGACAAGGTAACCCGCCTGTTCTTCTTCCTCAAATATGGTCTTAAGCACCAGATAATCCCTACGGGGGCCAGTGGAAAAGAGCGAAGGGTGTATAGACTGCTCCTGCAGAAGCTTGTAGAAAAGAAAGAGCTAGACGAAAAGCTTTTGGCAAGCATAGAGGATTGGCCAGAAGCCAGGGAATAAACGTTCCGTTAATTTCAGTCCGTCTTCCTTGCCCGCATGTGCTGCTCCTTTTAAATTACCAATGGCGATGCTTCTTTATCAAAAGGATTGGTCCTCATGGCAAGTGAGAAGAGATAGGAATAGTTGTCTTTTAAATGCTTCATGTAATCTAACCATTGATAACCTAACAACGTATACGCTCTCTTTATGTCGCCTGCGAGATGAGCATAGTCCGTATCCGGCAGCTGGCTCATATCATCCCTGTTTACTAATTCTTCTTCCAAATGAAAGACCGCCCTGAGAACTTCGGTAAAGGCTTCATGTTCAAGCAGATTGGGATTCTCCAAAAGGCGCAGCAGGAGGTCGGTTTTGCTCTGAAGAAAACTCCGCAAACATTCCAAATCAACTTTTCGAACATCAATACTGTAATCATAACTTCTCAAACGTTTCTTGACCTCTATAAAGTCTTGATCGGACCAGTAATTACTTACAATGAGTTCCTTCCGGAGCGCCTTGATGTTTGGATCAGCATCCGAAAAATAAGTCAATAGTCTGGTTCCGACTTCGCTGAAGAAGATCCCTATGACCATATTCAACTTTTCCATTCTGACACGTTTTTCTCTCTTATTGAGCAACATATCGGTTGCGCTGGCTATAACTCCCAGGAAGGTTCCCACCCCAGTTATAATCAGCGTGATGGCGAGGATCTTGCCGGTGAAAGTAGCAGGATAGATGTCCCCGTAACCTACTGTGGCCACGGTAACTATACTAAAATAGACGGCATCTGCCAGAGATAGGCCTTCCGCCACCATAAATCCAATAGTCCCCAGCGTCATAACAGTAACCAGCACTATCAGAAAAACCAGCAGTCTGAATCTTATTGCATCCATACTTTCAATTTTATAATTTCAACCCTGATTTCGAAACGACATTTTATCATGTCTGTCCAAATTCTTGGTGCGCTTTTTTGACTTTTTACTCCGGCTCGTCTATCATAGTCTGCATGAAGCGCAAGGCAAAAATCATCTGTACAATTGGCCCGGCCAGTCACTCAGAAAAAGTCATCACCAAATTAGCTCAGGCTGGTATGGACGTGGCCCGGCTGAATTTCTCCCACGGCACTCACGACGAGCACCTAAGAAATATCGTCCTTATTCGCCAGGTCTCTGCAAGATTGGGAAAGCCTGTTGCCATATTGCAGGACCTTCAAGGGCCGAAGATACGCATTGGAACATTCGCTCACGGTCCTGTAACCCTCATACCTGGCGGTCATTTTACAATATCCACAAAGCCCAGGTTGGGTGATGAAAGCGGTGCCTCTGCTTCCTATAGTCATCTGGCACGGGACGTTCATCCCGGCGACTTCATACTCATTGACGATGGGTTGATTAAACTTCGCGTCCTAGAAATAGCTGCTGACAACGTGGCCTGCGAGGTAGTATACGGCGGCGTTCTCTATGACCGCAAAGGGATTAACCTTCCCGGTGTGCGTATCTCCGAACCCTCGCTTACCACTAAAGATAAAGAAGACCTCCGCTTCGGCCTCGAAAACGGAGTGGATTATGTAGCCCTCTCCTTTGTCCGTGATCCTGGAGACATAATCGAATTAAAGAAATTCATGGGCAAGAAAAGAATCCCGGTCATAGCCAAACTGGAAAAGGCGGAAGCTTTGGAAAAGCTCGATACCATAATAGCCCTTGCTGACGGCATTATGGTCGCCCGGGGTGACCTCGGGGTAGAGATCTCGCCGGCCAAGGTTCCTGTGCTACAGAAGCGCATCATTGAAAAATGTCACCAGCAAGGCGTAGTAGTAATCACCGCCACACAGATGCTTGATTCCATGATGCTACACCCCACCCCCCCCCGCGCCGAAGCTGCGGACGTGGCTAATGCCATTTTTGACGGAAGCGATGCGGTTATGCTATCAGGTGAAACGGCTTTTGGAAAATACCCGGTTCAGACCGTAGAGATGATGCGGGACATTATCGAGGAGGCCGAAAAAACTTCATACTTTCGCTTGGGTCACCACGAAAGCGCAGAAGGCATAGCGGTTTCCTTCGCCCAATCGATATGCCATGCGGCCTTTCACAGCTCCAGGGAGATTGGCGCAAAATTTATCATTGCCTTCACCGAAACTGGATTTGCGGCACGCGCTATATCCAAGTACAGACCGGAGTGCCCCATTATAGCCCTTACTCCGCATGAGGAAACATACAGGCGTCTTTCCCTTTACTGGGGAACCATCCCCATGCAGTTGGCTTTTGCCCGCGACACTCAGGAAGCAGTTCGAGAAATGGAAAATAGACTATTAGCCGAGGGATTGATTAACAAAGGCGACCGTTTGGTCATTGTGGCCGGCTCGTCTATGGAGGTCGGAGGGACGAATCTCCTGCGCCTCCACCAGGTGGGATAATAATTCTTACTGCCTAACACTGACGGCTTCGTAAAAAGCCTTTTCACCGCTGATTCACCCTGTTAAATAGGGTTCCCATAGGGAAATTTAGCCCTTATTGGGCAGGGCAAGCCCTGCCCCTACGCTTTCGGCTTTAGGCTTCTGCCCTTGTAGCGAAAGAGGTCTCTCCAGGTTATTTGCCGCAAGGAGTGCGTCATCCCGCAAGATGTCCGGCGTGGGCCCGTCTGCCGCTATGCGGCCGGAGTGTAAGACGATGGTACGCTCACAGGTATCAAGTATGAGATCGAGATCGTGAGAGGCGATAACCCTGGTGTGCTTAAAGGTACGAAGCAGGTTTATGAGCTGCCGCCTGGCCTTGGGATCAAGATTGGAAGAGGGCTCGTCCATGACCAGGATATCCGGTTCCATGGATAGTACGGTAGCAATAGAGACCGCCCGCTTTTGGCCTATAGACAGCCTGTGCGGCGGTCGATCTTTCAAATCCGGGCAGCCTACTATTTGCAATGCCTCTAGCGTCTTTTCCTCTACCTTCTTGCTATCCCACCCCAGGTTAAAGGGGCCAAAGGCCACATCATCATAAACCCTGGGCATAAAGAGCTGATCATCCGGATTTTGAAAGACCACGCCTACCCTGCGCCGGACATCGTTTACAGTATCCCTGGAGACAATGACATTGCCGACATTCACCGTCCCTTCGGTCGGAAAAAGATACCCGTTTATCTGGAGGAGCAGGGTTGATTTGCCTGCGCCATTGGCTCCTACCAGGCCTACGGATTCACCATGCAGGACGGTAAATGAGACACCGGAGAGCGCCCGTGTACCATCGGAATAGACATACCCGACATCTGTAAACTCAATGAAATGGTGACTCATAATTGATGTCGTCGCAAAAAGTCGTCACCCCGGTGAAAACCGGGGTCCAGAGAGCATTTAACTAATTGAAAATACTGGATTCCGGCTTTCGCCGGAATGACGAAAAACGAGAAAATTCGACTTGTTACGGAACCATCATAATTGTGCTATTAGCT
>CAYSYZ010000154.1:0-4794 GCA_964435205.1 uncultured Desulfovibrionales bacterium | reverse complement strand
GCCTTCTGTTTCCACGATTTTCATGGCTGTCTGCAGTTGCTTACCGCAATCGCAACGCAGGGATCCCAGTACGTCTCCGGTAAGACATTCGGAATGCACACGCACCAGGACTTCATCCTCAGAATCAATCTCTCCTTTAACCAGGGCCAGGTGTTCGCTCTTATCTATGTCATTGGTGTAGGCTATAGCGGTGAATTCCCCACCGTAGAGCGTAGGAAGGACAGTTGTGGCAGCTCGGTGAACAAAACTCTCGTTTCCAATGCGGTACTCAATTATATCGCGTACCGTAACAATCTTTAGACCATGCTCTGCGCCGAAGACTTCAAGATCCGCAAGGCGAGCCATTGTACCGTCATCTTTCATGATTTCGCAAATGACTCCTGCTGGTTTTAATCCTGCCAGCCTGGCCAGATCGACGGAGCCCTCGGTCTGTCCTGAACGTACCAGGACACCCCCTTTGCGGGCTCTTAGTGGAAAAACGTGACCGGGCATAACCAAATCTTCGGGTTTGGCATCGTCGGCAATAGCTGTGAGTATCGTGGTGGCGCGGTCTGCGGCTGAAATTCCGGTCGTTACTCCCCGACTGGCTTCTATGGATGCGGTAAATGCTGTTCGAAGCGGGGACGTATTGCGACTGACCATCATAGGGATCTGCAACTGTTCAATTTTTTCCGGGACGAGTGAGAGGCAAATTAAGCCTCTACCGTAGCGAGCCATAAAATTAATAGCCTCAGGTGTAACCTTTTCGGCTGCCATGGTCAGATCGCCCTCGTTTTCCCTGTCCTCATCATCGACTAGAATTACTATTTTGCCGGCCCTAATATCCTCTAAGGCCTCTTCAATTGTACTTATGGGCATTTCACTTCTCCTTCAATCTGGCTAGATGATACCATGTTTAGCCAAGAATTCCCGACTAATTGTGCCTTCATCTGCGTCTTTGGCCCTGCCATCTCGCCCTGCCAGGAGTAATCTTTCTACATACTTACCAATAATGTCGAACTCGACGTTAACCACATCGCCCGTTTTCCGTGTCCCGATGATGGTGTGGGTGGCTGTAAAAGGTATAATCGACACCGAGAATGAAGAATCACCGCAATCGTTTACTGTCAGGCTGATTCCGTCTACAGCGATGGAACCCTTTTCTATCATGTATTTTGAGTATCGCACCGGAATCCCGATCGAAAAAAGGGTAAAACCCGCTTGTTCCTGCCGGCTTAGAACAATGCCGGTTGTATCTATATGCCCGGTAACAATATGCCCGCCCAGCCGATCGCTCGGTTTTACTGCCCGTTCCAGGTTTAGGGGATCTCCAACCTTGAATTGTCTTATGGTCGTTCGGCTTAATGTTTCAGGCGAGACATCCACAGTAAATTCTGAACCAAGTAAATCCACAACGGTGAGGCAGATTCCGTTTACGGCGATACTTTCTCCCCGCGCGAGATCTGACCACTTTCCATCGGCCTTAATTGTAAACCTCAGCCCCTGTCCGGCACTTGCCTTTCCTTTGATCCTGCCCAGAGCCTCTATGATTCCTGTGAACATATTCTGCCCTTGAGGTCATCCTTAAATTGCCGGGTAGGCTTCAACCAACAAGTCTTCACCTATTTTCCTTGCCCTTATATCCCTGAGCCGAAGGGTATCTGCCATACGATTTGTACCCTTTCCGCCCACCATCCCGATTGCGCCTGCGCCTCCGATAATAATCGGCGCATAAAAGAGATAAAACTTGTCAATTAGCCTGGATTGCAAAAACGAACCAAAGACGGTTCCTCCCCCCTCAACAAGTACGCTTAGTATATCCCTCTTGCCTAATTTGCTCAATAGCTCTGGAAGGTCAAGGCCGTCCTCGTTGCTTGAAACGGTAATTACCTTTATCCCTTTTTTTCTGAGCTGATTTTGCTTGCTCTTTGGAGCGCAGTGGGACGTAGCTACAATGGTGGGTACGGGTGAGTCCAGGTTAAAGATCTTGGCCCGGAGAGGAACTCTTAGCTGCGAATCAAGCACTACCCTCACCGGATCCCTCCCAGCCCCCCTTTTAAGGCGCGTCGTTAATAGGGGATCATCATTCAAAACTGTTCCTACGCCCACCAGGATAGCATCAACCTCGTTTCTTAGACGGTGAACCAGAGAGCGTGCTTTTTCGCCCGTAATCCATTTGGCATCGCCAGTTCGAGTAGCGATTTTTCCATCCATGCTGGCAGCCGCCTTCATGATAACAAAAGGCCTTTTATGCCTGACATATTTAATAAAGGCCTCATTTAGACGGCGGGCCTCATCTTCTAAGACCCCCCATCTTACCTCCACCCCGTGTGCCTGCAAAAATTCAACGCCGCCTCCTTTTACGTCCGGATTGGGATCGCGCATACCAACGACCACCCGCCGAATCCTCGCTGTCAAAATAGCCTCGGTACACGGGGGTGTGCGGCCATGATGATTGCACGGCTCAAGATTTATATACAGTGTACCCCCGCATGCTCTTTTGCCAGCGTCGACAATGGCGTTTATTTCAGCGTGCGCCTCGCCTGCCCTTTTATGGTAGCCTCGCCCAACTATCTTGCCATCCATGACAATAACTGCCCCAACCATGGGGTTGGGTGAGGTACGCCCCCGTCCTTTTGCTGCAAGCCTCAGGGCTATGCGCATGAATTCTTCCTCAGGCCTTTTTGCCAACTACCCTTCCTCTTTTTTCCCTCGCCTTCCCAGAAGGCCTTTCAGTTCGGCCATGAATGCGTCCAGGTCCTTAAATTGCTTGTACACTGAAGCAAATCGGACGTAAGCCACCTCGTCCCATTCGCGTAATTTTGCCATTATCTTTTCGCCGATAAGGGAGCTCGGAATCTCTTTTTCTCCCATTTCTTGCAAAGATTTTTCCAGGCTGTCTACAAATTCTTCAATAAGATTAATGCTAATCGGCCTCTTTTCACATGCTTTTTTAAGGCCTTCGATAATCTTCGCGCGGTTAAAAAGCTCCCGCCGTCCGTCCTTTTTTACGACGAGCGGCATAAATTCCTCAACCCTTTCATAGGTCGTGAACCTGCTTTGGCACTTGAGACACTCTCGCCGGCGCCTTATGACCAGGTTATCCTTACTTACACGTGAATCCACCACCTTGTCTTCTATGTGTCCACAAAATGGGCATTTCATTCGGGAGGCCCTCCCATGTCAAATTTGGACCAAGTTAATGCCGGCTTCAGCAAGCATATCCTGAGAAAGGGCGTCTGCATAGCCCTCGCGGTAAAAAATGCAGTTTATGCCGGAGTTGATCAACATTTTGGTGCAGATAACGCAGGGGAGATTCGTACAGAAGAGAGTGGAATTAGCGATACATATCCCGTGATATGCGCCTTGAATAATTACATTCTGTTCAGCGTGTAAACCGCGGCAAAGTTCGTGCCGTTCACCGGAAGGGATGCCTTCTTTCTCGCGCAAACAACCTATGTCCAGGCAGTGTTTGAGACTGGACGGTGCTCCATTATAACCGGTGGCTAGAATTCGCTTGTCCTTAACCAGGACTGCTCCCACCTTGCGGCGCAGGCATGTGGATCTTTCCGCAACCAGAAAAGCAATTTTCATGAAGTATTCTTCCCATAATGGCCTACTCATCTATCTCTTCTCTATCCTCCATAAGCGGACCACAGGTCAGGATACAAAGGAAAGTCTTCACAAAGACTGCGCACTTCTTGCCGTACTTCCTGCCGCACCTTTTTACTGTCCGGACTTTCAAGCACGCGTGTCATAAGACGGGCTATAGTAATCATTTCTTCTTCTTTCATGCCGCGGCTAGTTATGGCCGGCGTCCCAATACGTATTCCACTCGCTATCTGGGGCCCCTTTGTATCAAAAGGTATAGAATTTTTATTTACGGTAATAGCAGCCTCATCAAGAGCCAGCTCTGCATCCTTTCCAGTTATATCCTTAGAGGTCAGGTCGACCAGCATAAGGTGATTGTCTGTACCTCCAGAGACCAATCGGTAGCCGTCTTTTTTCAGGGCGGAGGCTAGCGCCTGGGCATTTTTAACGATTTGCTCTTGATAGGATTTGAAGGAGGGGCTCAGGACTTCTTTGAATGCCACGGCTTTCGCGGCAATAGTGTGCATAAGGGGTCCCCCCTGGATCCCTGGAAAGATCTGACTGTTCAGCTTCTTTCCGTACTTCTCTCTGGCCAAGATAAGACCTCCCCGGGGGCCCCGCAGTGTCTTATGGGTGGTTGAGGTGATAAAATCCGCATGGGGTACCGGTGAAGGATGGACCCCTGCCGCCACCAGGCCTGCTATATGGGCCATATCTACCATCAGATAGGCACCCACGCCATCTGCAATCGAGCGAAAAGCAGCAAAATCTATTACCCTTGGATAGGCACTGGCCCCGGCAATAATCATCTTTGGCTTATGTTCGTGAGCCAGTCTTTCCAAGTCATCGTAGTCTATAGTCTCGGTTCCTCTGTTTACCCCGTACGACACAATATTATAAAGCTGGCCGGAAAAGCTTACGGGACTACCGTGGGATAGATGGCCGCCATGCGCAAGATCCATACCGAGTATCGTATCCCCTGGCTTGAGGAGGGCAAAGTAGATAGCCATGTTGGCCTGTGTACCGGAATGGGGCTGAACATTGGCGTATTCTGCACCAAATATCTCTTTGGCGCGTTCTATGGCCAGGTTTTCAGCCATATCCGCATACTCACATCCGCCGTAATAACGCCTCCCCGGGTATCCCTCAGCATACTTATTTGTCAAAACACTTCCCTGTGCCTCTAAAACCGCTCCGCTTACAAAATTTTCCGAGGCTACCAAC
>CAYSYZ010000153.1:0-4896 GCA_964435205.1 uncultured Desulfovibrionales bacterium | reverse complement strand
CAAGGTTACGCATCATCTGAGACATATGCGTGGTTTTTCCCCCTACTCCGGCGCAAGCATCAAGTACCAATTCGCCCGGTTGTGGCGCGACCAGATAAGAAACCAGCTGCGAGGATTCATCCTGCACCTGGAACCAGCCGCCCTTATAGCCGGTGAGACCGGAAACCTTTCCGGAAAACCCTTTCAGTGTAAGTCCCTCTGGTGAATACGACGTAGGTTCAATTTGGGGGACTTCTTTAAGCAGGAACTGCAGGAGCTGATCGCGCTTTACCCGGAGGGTATTGGCACGTATAGTCAGAACCGGCATCCGGTTATTTCCTTCGCAAAGGGCACGCGCTTCATCTATTCCATAGCGCCCTATCCAGCGTTCTACCAGCCAGATTGGATGTGAGGTCTCGATAGACAGCCAGGCAGACGGATCCTCGTACGCACCGGGCCATTTTATATCGTTCATTCCCCGCTCAATAGCCCTCAGCACCCCGTTTACGAAGCGGACAACCCACTCCGGATGGCTGAGCTTGAGCAGATTTACTGATTCATTAACTGCAGCCGAAGGCGGGATACGATCCATGTGCAGGAGCTGATAGACCCCCAGCCGGAGGACATTCAGAACCAGCGCTTCGATCTTATCCCGTGGAGTCCGGGAAATCTGGTCTATGACCCAGTCCAGACGTGCACGTTGTCGCAGAACGCCATAAACGAGTTCCATGGTTAGGGCGCGATCGCGTTTCTCTGGCGTCAGGTGTTTGCGAAACGCCCTTTCCATGACCACATCGAGGGTATCTTGTCCCTCCTCCAGCTCATTCAGGACCCAGAGGGCTACCTGTCGGGGATTGGCGAACATTACGACCCTCCATCCAGAAAGTGGATCATGGCCTTTTTCACCTCTTTTAGATCGACCTGGGTGTTAAAACACGGCCCATAGGGGCGGCGGTTAAATATTCCATAAACCGGCACCGGATAGCTGTCCTGAATGCCGCTGATTAAATCCCTTTCGCAGGCTACGGCGATTATTAGCTGTGGTTTTCTCTCGACCACGATGCGGCGGGCAATAGTTCCACCGGTGGCCACCGAAAGGCCAGTATGGTATGTTTCAGCCAGCTCTACCAGGTCCCTGATCTGGCAGGTTCCACACCGCTTGCAGTTGTCCACATTGCCCGTGATCTTGACAGTACAGTCATAATTCTGGAGGCAGTGGGGCATGAGGAGTAGCAATCGTTCAGGCTTTATGCTGCGGGTCTGGGCCATTACCAGTCCGTTATTCACCTCTACAAAAGCATGCTGGACGCTTTCCTTGGAAATGCCAAAGAGCTTACCAACCAGTATCAAAACGGGGAAAATAACCTTGATTACTAAGCCGCGCAGGCGTTTGGAAAGCCAGAAATCTTTTTTTAAAATCAGAGTCAGGACCAGGGAAAATATGCCGCTGACCGCCAGCCAAAGCACGACACCGAAAAAAGCGCCCAGTAGGGTGGGTAGGGCGCGGTGAATATTGGCCAAACCTACGTACGGCACCCACCAGAGGATGGCCGCGACCAAAAAAAGCAGGGCACAGGTTACCAGAAGCAGGCCAACGAACAGTACTTTTTGCGACTTTTCTCCAGACATTAACCCAGCTTCTCGCCTGCAGCAATTTTATGGCCTTTGCGAAAGTCAGCTACAGGCATCCTCCGGCCCCCTTCCATTTTTATCTCGGAGATAAGGATATAATCCTCACCAGTTACAATCGTAAGCCCCGAATCATCCACCCGTTCCACCACGCCTGGCTGTGCCTTACCCGGACCTCCAACGACCTTCGGTCGATAGAGATGGCAGAGCCGACTACGCCAATAAGAATAACCACCAGGCCACGGATCAAGGCCCCTGATGAGATTAAAAATCTCCCTGGCCGACCGGTTCCAATCGATCAGTCCGTCCTTTTTCTGTAACATCGGAGCGTACGAAGCGCCGCTTTCCGGCTGTGGTTCTGGCCGAATGGTGTCATTGCGCAAACCTTCCAAGGTCCTGATCATGGCCCTGGCCCCAATGGCTGCCAGGCGGTCATGTAATACGCCTGCCGTATCTGTCAGCTCGATTCTGACCTCTTCCCGGAGATAGACCGGGCCGGTATCCATACCCTCGTCAAGCTGCATAATGGACACACCGGTTGTTTTTTCCCCCTTTATCAGCGCCCACTGGATGGGAGCCGCGCCCCGGTACTTGGGAAGGAGCGATGCATGGACGTTAATCGCGCCGCGGGGGGGTACAGCCAATAGTTTTCCCGGCAAAATTTTGCCGTAAGCCACCACGATGATAACTTCCGGGGCCATTTTTCTTGTCTTTTCAAGAAAGTCTTCTGTACGTATCTTCTCCGGTTGAAAAACAGGGAGCCCTGTTTGCTGAGCGACCACTTTGACCGGGGGCGGCTCTAAAACCAGACCCCGGCCTTTTGGTCGGTCCGGTTGGGTGATGACAGCTGCAATTTCTACTCCGTCATAGTGAATAAGGGCCTCCAGGGAAGGCACTGCAAATGCCGGCGTCCCCATGAAGAGCACCTTCCATGGTGGCCTGTTCATAAGGCCTTTTCCTTTAGTAATTTCTTGAGGCGCCTCTTGTATAGCGTCTTTTTCAAGCTGCTGATGCGGTCAATAAAAAGAATACCGTCCAGGTGATCAATCTCATGCTGAAGACAGATGGCCAGGAGCCCTTCGCCGTCAATTTCCACGGTTTGACCTTCTAGATTCATGGCCTTTACCCTGACCCGGGCGTTACGCCTAACTTCAGCCGCGAAGTCAATAACACTCAAACAGGCCTCTTCATAAGTAATCTCACCTTCGGCCCGGGTAATCTCTGGATTGATCAAGGCCATCATTTTCTTTTCTTCATCTTTTCCGGATAGATCGAAGACAATGACCCTTTTTAAGACACCAATTTGATTAGCGGCCAGTCCCACGCCGGGGGCGGCGTACATGGTCTCAGCCATGTCCCGGATCAGGTCTCGAATCTCAGATGTTATCTCCTTTACCGGCTCTGCGACTTCTCTTAAAACCGGATCCGGATAGGTGATGATCTTGCGTACAGTCATAATAAACCGTCTTAATGCACCGGTGCTCTATTTCCTGTCCGGCCTTTGCTCTAGTTCACTGCGCTAAGAAAAGCCTTTTGCACCTTCAGGATTTACATTATGTTTCGTTTGTAAAGTCGAATTTATAACATGCTTTCCGGGTCAACGTCCACTATCAATTTAACTCCGGAGAGGATCGGATTTGCTTCAAGGTCATCCAGGAGACGACTGGCGTAAGCATGTAAAGGCCCTACCTTGAGACCTTTCAAGAACATCTGATACCGGAACTTGCCTCTTATTTTAAAGAGGGGAGCCGAAGCTGGTCCCAGAATCTCCACCGTTTCCAGCCAGCCCTTATTTTCCCTTAAAAGTGCCTGTGCCCGCTGGCTCATCCCCAGTGCATAATGGTGAGCCCGGGTTTGAACATTACTCTCCACTAACAGGCCAATCAGGCGCACGAGAGGCGGATATCCCAATAACTGGCGTAGGGCTATTTCCTCATCATAATATCCCAGAAAATCGTGCTCTTTGGCCTTACGAATACTGTAATGGTCCGGGTTATAGGTCTGAATAAAGACCTTACCCGGTGTTTCTCCGCGACCGGCCCGGCCGGCTACCTGGGACAGGAGTTGAAAGGTTTTTTCAGCCGCGCGAAAGTCCGGCCGATTCAGCGATAGGTCGGCTGCAATAACACCAACCACGCTAATGTAAGGGAAATCGTGGCCCTTGGTTACCATCTGGGTACCGACAAGAATATCTATCTGCCTCTTCTGGACGGCCTTTAGGATGGCATGGTGAGCCCTTTTCCTGGCAGTCGTATCCCTGTCCATCCGGGCTATGCGGGCCTCCGGGAAAATCTCTTTCAGTTCAGTCTCCACACGTTCCGTTCCCCACCCGATATGCTTGACGTTAAGCCCCTTACAGGCCGGACAGGTCGGTAAGGCCGCGATTGCATAGCCACAATAGTGGCAAAGAAGGGTCTCTTCGAACCGGTGATGGGTCAAGGACACACTGCAATTAGGGCAGGTCAGGACATGACCACAGGCTGTACACTGCATAGAAGGAGAAAAACCCCTGCGGTTAAGGAAAATAAGTGTTTGTTCCTTTTTCCGAAGGCTGTTTTCTATCGCACTGAGGAGTTCCTGGGAAAAAATATTCTTATGACTTCCCTTTCCGGATTCGCGCATATCCACAACATGCACTTCCGGTAGTGGCCTTTCCTCAACACGCTTACTCAGAGACAAGTATCCATACCGCCCGGACCTTACATTAAACATACTCTGTATGGATGGCGTAGCTGAACCAAGAACTGCCACAGACTTCTCTAACCGGGCACGCATTACGGCGACATCCCTCCCGTGATAACGGAGCTTATCTTCCTGCTTGTACGAGCCATCGTGTTCCTCGTCAACCACGATCAGGCCAAGAGAAGGAAAGGGCGAAAATACGGCCGAGCGGGCACCGATGGCTATTCGGGCCTTTCCTTCCAGTATGCGCATCCATTGATCAAGCTTCTCACCAGGAGACAGACCGCTGTGTAATATGGCCACCTTATCCCCAAAACATGAGATGAAGGCCGCCTCCAGATTGGCCGTAAGAGCAATCTCTGGTACAAGGACAATGCAATCCTTGCCCTGAGCCAGCGCTGCTTCAGCAGCTCTTAAATATACCTCCGTCTTTCCGCTGCCTGTGACACCATGAAGGACGAGCGCAGAAAATTCATCCCGGGAGAGGGCGTCGGTGATACCTTTGATTGACCGCTCCTGTTCAATAGTCAGGACAGAAGGACGCGTATACCATAGGATTTCGGTACTGACCGGGTCTCTATAAGTGATGGCCCGGCTAAAGGAAAC
>CAYSYZ010000152.1:3472-4901 GCA_964435205.1 uncultured Desulfovibrionales bacterium | reverse complement strand
GCTGTAGATTTTTCCAGGAAGGTAGTTGATATCTCAGTTTTTTTGTCTCATAAAAATAAATTTCTCCAGAATTTGTCTGCCTTAAAGTCAGAAGGTGGTTTTTTGAAGGTGACCTACCACGACCCGTGTCATTTTCGGTTTAAAGAGAAGATTATCGAAGAGCCACGGTTGCTGATCAAGTCCTTGCCTCGGGTCGATTTCCGCGAATTTGAAGGTGGTTCAGCCTGTTGCGGGCAGGGGGGGTTGTTTAATATTACCCATTATGACTTATCTCAAAAAATTCTAGACAGGAGAATGTCTGCCCTTAAGGACACGGGTGCAGACGTTTTGGCTACAAGCTGTATGGGATGCCTGCTACAGTGGAAAGAAGGGTTGTCACGACATGGGCTCAACATGCAAGCCATGCATTTAGTCGAATTGCTTGATTTGTTCATCTGAGAAAGAGTATGATGGTTCTTGGGGTACAGTGATTTCTACCCTTCAACATAGCTATAAAAAATCGGTTATTATTTTCATTGACATTTAAATTAGACTTATCTAAAATTCTCAAAATTAGTTATAAGCAAATACGCCCTCTCGCATAATCGTCGAGAAAAACAAAATCGGGAAGGAAAAGAGGTGATAAGAAATGCGTAAGTTATTATCTTTTCTTCTTGTGTTAGTAATGGCATTGTCTTTGTCTCTAGCTATTGGTTGCCAGAAGAAGAAGGAGGAAGCTGTTCCTGAGGCACCGGCTCCAGAAGCTCCGGCTCCGGCACCAGCACCGGCTGCTCCGGCTCCTGAGGCTCCTCCGGCTCCGGAAGCTCCGGCTGCTCCGGCACCAGCAGCTCCTGGCCATTAATTAAAAGAGTAGCCAATAAATAATAGAAGGGAGGCCATCTGGCCTCCCTTCTATTATTTTGGGAAAACCAATCTTGACGTTTCGAAAGACACAAATCCTGAGGGATCAAGAATTTTATGGGCGCTCAGAAGATGGCGAAGGCAGTTTAATGCCGCCTGAAAGTCGATATTTTACAAGAGCGTAAACTTATTGCAGGACTATCGAAGCAGACTTCTAACCGTATTGCTGCCTTAGGTCTGTGTTAAGTGGGCGAGTCTTAGGAAACTTTGTAGCCCAGTTTTCGTAACAGGTCCTTCCGCCAGGCTACATCACTTTCTTTTTCTACTCCTTTTGGCGAGTAGCCATCGATGACCCCAAGGATTCCTCTCCCCTGCTCTGTTTGAGCGATCATTACTTCGACTGGATTGGCTGTTGCACAATAAATAGTGCATACTTCCTGGCATAATTTTATGGCATTCAAGACATTAATAGGAAAGGCGCCGCGAAGAACGATTACAAACGAATGGCCCGCTGCTATTTTCCTGGCATTAGTAATGGCGGCTTCCTTTAGTTGTTCATCATTGGCTGCTACTCGAAAAAGACAGTCAC
>CAYSYZ010000152.1:0-3462 GCA_964435205.1 uncultured Desulfovibrionales bacterium | reverse complement strand
AAAAAGCCAACCCAAATTTTACATTTGGTACTGAACCTATCAGTATTTCGTAAAGATCTTCCACGGACTTGATGAAATGGGTCTGTCCTAAGATAATATTGCTGTTTTCCGGAACATTCAAACGTTCTGTCACGAGCTCCATCTTTTTACCCCCCCTTACTGGTTGCTTAGGGTTTTTCAGCAAATATCTTGAGACAGGGACTACGGACTTACAGTTACGCCGTACTTGTTTTCCAATTTCAGAAGAAGCTTGGTTATAGCCTCCTCCTGCTTTTCTGTGATTAATTTGTTCTGGATATCTTCTTTAACCTCTTCAGGTGCCTTGACTTTTTCTTCTTTTCTGTCTTCTACCTTGATGATATGGTAACCAAAATCGGTTTTTACGGGCTCACTTACCTCCCCTATCTTGAGTGCGAAGGCTGCGTTTTCGAATTCCGGGACCATCTGTCCACGGGGGAAAAACCCGAGGTCTCCACCCTTGTATTCGCTACCCGGGTCCTCCGAGGACGCTTTAGCCGCTGCAGCAAAGTCTTCCCCCCCCTCAAGGCGCTTCTTTATTTCGTGTATGCGGGTTTCTGCAGCTATCCAGTCGTCGGGCTTAGCTTCAACAGGCACCCTGACCAGGATGTGTCGGGCTTTGATCATCTCAGGGTCCTTAAATTCATGCTTATGCTCGGCATAATAGGCGCTTACGTCTTTGTCTGTCACGTTTACCTTATCAAGGATATACCTGCCTATGAATTCTTGTGCCAGAACAATATTGACTACTTCATTGATTTTTTCGGATATGGTCTTGTCGCGATCCAGCTTATGGGCACGTGCTTCCTGAGAAAGTAAGGAAACCTGAACCCACCGATCGATTATAGTTTTCTTGAGTTGAGGGTTCTGGCTGACCATTTTTTGGTACTCGGGCGGTAAGTCCTTGATCTTTCGATTAAGAGCCTCAAAAGTCAGGACATATTTGCCAGCCCTGGCGGCGATTTTATTGCCATTAGCAGGTTCCTTGGCCAGTGCCAACGACGACGCCATAAGCCATGCAATCCCCAAAAAAAGATAGAGGGTTATCAGGCTTAGTTTTTTCATGATTTTTTACCTTTCCTTTCGATTTCGTTATGGGGTTAGAGGTCTTGCGAAATGTCCACTACTTTTCCCGTTGAACCTATTTCGACCAATAAGTATTCATCTGTGATGCGTTATGAACATGCATAGCGAGCGCATTCCCCGTCCGCCTCGGGCGGACAGCAGTGTTAGCGAGCGAATACTATGCATTTTACCTTACATACGGAGATTCCCCGTCCGCCTCAGGCGGACTGCGGGGAGCCTCAATTATCTGAGATTGTATGGAAAGATGCAAGGAAAAAGCTAGAACGGTTTAATTTTTCGAGAGATCGTGCTATATAGAGGCAGAAATTTTATTTGAAAGGTAAGGGGGTGGAAAATGATCTCCTTGGTGCGTGCCCACAGTGAAGAAGGTCGGCAAAGATTGCGTTCTCTTGTGGCCCGAAAACTTGATTTTGCCAGGGATAATGAGTCGGCCGTGGCAAAGATTCTGGAAGAGGTAAGGGTCGGTGGAGATGTTGCCCTTATCAAATATATACGCAGATTCGATGCGCCCAATTTTAAAAAAACATCGTTGAGGGTCAAGCCTGCAGAGTTTAAAAGGGCCCGCCGGCAGGCTGATAAGGATTTCTATGCCACATTGACTAAAGTTATGCGCCAGGTTGAAGAATTTCACTCCAGGCAGTTGGAACAATCCTGGGTAATAACCAGAAAAAACGGAGTGATGGTTGGGCAGTTGGTTCGTCCAGTGGATGTTGCTGGCCTGTATGTGCCGGGGGGTAAAGGGGGAACGACTCCTTTGGTTTCATCTGTCTTAATGAATGCCATACCGGCTCGGATAGCCGGTGTCCAGCGAATTGTCCTCACCACCCCGCCCAATGCCGATAGCGAGGTAAACCCGTACCTTTTGGTGGCGGCACAGGAATTGGGCATAGATGAGGTCTATAAGGCTGGTAGCGCCTGGGGAATCGCGGCATTGGCTTTTGGCACAGAGACAGTGCCAAAAGTAGATGTGATTGCTGGGCCAGGTAATGTCTACGTAACCTTAGCCAAAAAGCTATTATCTGGGTTGATAGGTATAGATATGATTGCTGGCCCAAGTGAGATACTAATTGTTGCTGACGATACGGCTAATGCCGAAGCTGTTGCTGCCGACCTCTTGTCTCAATCTGAACATGATGTCAATGCAACAGCCATACTGCTTACGCCATCACTTAAGGTGGCACACGCGGTTATAGTCTTTCTTAAGAAACAGCTTAGAAAATTAGCGCGGCATGAGACAGCTCGAGCTTCACTTGCGCAGAATGGAATTATATTTGTGGTGAATAATGTGGACGAAGCAGTAAACATGGCCAACGAAATTGCCCCTGAGCATTTAGAACTCATGGTACGGGAGCCCTTTTCTTGGTTAGGTAAGATAAAGCATGCCGGGGCTATATTTATAGGAGAATTTTCGCCAGAACCCATGGGCGACTATATTGCAGGCCCGAATCATGTTCTGCCGACGATGGGCACGGCCCGCTTTGCGACGGCACTGGGAGTTCAGCACTTCATAAAAAAGACGAGCCTTGTCTATTATACCGAGGAAGGCCTGGCCGAAGATGCGCGTGATGTTATTCGGATGGCAGAGATAGAAGGACTAACCGCACATGCCCGAGCCGTATCTATTCGCCTGAACAAATAAGGTCAAAGGTAAGGGACGGCATCGTTTTTCTTCTTGGTGATTCTTGCAAGTATTTCTCTTGACGTTACGAATTATTCGTTGTATATAAATGCGCTTAAACTTTAGGCGGATCTATTTCTGTTGCATATAGAAATTAGCTGTCTATATAATATAGATATTTTTTAAAAAACTCCTGAAGCTGATCTGCTGGCGTAGCTCAATTGGCAGAGCAGCTGATTTGTAATCAGCAGGTTGCGGGTTCAAGTCCCATCGCCAGCTCCAAATACAATTTTTTTGTGTTTAGGAGATGTTTTAAGGATCGTCAGAAAGGAGAGGTTCCCGAGCGGCCAAAGGGAGCAGACTGTAAATCTGCCGGCGACGCCTTCGGAGGTTCGAATCCTCCCCTCTCCACCATTCCCGATTAGGGGATAGCTGCCGGAGATCTTGTTGCGAATCTTGCAGGGAACGTGTAGTCGCGTTATATTAGTATAATTCTACGTTCTTATATGTTTCCATCAACAGGAGAAATAGGGTAAGCGGGAATAGCTCAATTGGCTAGAGCATCAGCCTTCCAAGCTGAGGGTTGCGGGTTCGAGCCCCGTTTCCCGCTCCAACTGATGATGGTGGCTGGGGACAATCGCTAAACGGTTAATTAAAGTGGCATTGCCCACGTAGCTCAGTCGGTAGAGCACTTCCTTGGTAAGGAAGAGGTCACCGGTTCAATCCCGGTCGTGGGCTCC
>CAYSYZ010000151.1:0-4943 GCA_964435205.1 uncultured Desulfovibrionales bacterium | reverse complement strand
ATAAAAAATAATCTTAAGGATAAAATGCGTAAAGTGTGCTATGATAGCCACGTTTTTGTCCACAACTGGTCAATTCGTTCGTGCCGATTAGAAATTGGTTGCAATGTTACCGCACGAATACCGCTCGAGATTTTATCGATCCTGGACAGGCATCCCCAGGTTGACTGCATTTCGGGTTCAGGTCAAGGAGACCGATCTGCACGTCCAGGCCGATCGTCCTTCAGCCGGTGATGTCGAAGAACGGGTGCTATTCTATCGCCATCAGATAGAAAACTACATTGCCAACAATGCGGAGTTCCTTACCAGTCTTGTCCCTCTCCCGCAGGACGTATTAGCACCGCCTATCGTCCAGGAAATGATAAGGGCTGGACAGCATGCCGGTGTCGGTCCGATGGCTGCCGTAGCTGGGGCAATCGCGGAAAAGGTAGGCCAGGATCTGCTGGCCGAGCAGAAAACCGGCGAAATTATTATTGAGAACGGGGGAGATATCTTCGTTTCTATCCACGATCGAGTTAAAATAGCTATCTTTGCCGGCAGCTCTCCTTTAAGTTGCAAAGTTGGCATCGCCATTCCTCGAAGTCAGATGCCTGTGGGTGTTTGCACCTCCTCAGGTACTGTTGGTCATTCCCTGAGTTTTGGTAAGGCTGATGCCGTTACGGTTGTCGCCAGATCGACTGCATTGGCCGATGCTGTCGCTACTGCCGTGGGCAACGTTGTCAAACAGGGGCGGGACATGAAGTATGGACTGTCTTTGGCCAGAGACATGAAAGAGATATCCGGCGCCTTGATAATTGTGGGCGATAAGATTGGAGCATGGGGGGATATAGAGCTAGTCTCCATCGAGTCATAGGAATAATTTAGGATTTGGTTTCATTTATTATGATTAAGAAGATCACACCAATGATTCAGCAGTATCTAGAGATCAAAAACCAGTATCAGGATGCGCTACTTTTCTATCGTATGGGGGATTTTTACGAGATGTTTTTCGATGACGCCGTAAAGGCATCGAAAATTCTCGGGATTGCTCTTACCACCCGTAACAAGAATGCAGAAGAAAAAGTTCCGATGTGCGGGGTACCTTACCATGCTGCATCGGGCTATATCGACAAACTCATCTGCCACGGATTTAAGGTGGCCATCTGTGAGCAAAAAGACGAAGAAGAGGCCAAGGGACTCGTTAAGCGGGAGGTGGTTCGTATAATCACTCCCGGGCTGGTCGTCGACGGGGATATGCTCGACGAAAAAGTTAATAACTTCATAGTCTCAGTCTATGCTGGCGAAAAGAAAACGGGCCTGTCTTTTCTCGACATCTCTACCGGTGAATTTTGCCTGATGGAAGCTGATGACGCTGGCCCCATAATGGATGAAATATCCCGGCTTGATCCATCTGAAATAGTGGGTTCCACTAAGATCGAAAAAGAGGGAGGATATTCGTTTCTGGATGGCTTCAGAAAGGAGAGGGCGCTTACTTTCCGTGACGATGCCCTCTTTGAGCCTTTTGCAGCCCGGGAGGCTTTGCTCAGGCATTTCAAGGTGATCTCGCTTGACGGCTTTGGCTGCGAGCATATGTCCGTCGGCATTCAGGCTGCGGGAGCGATTCTCCAGTATGTACAGGAGACACAAAAGACAAGCCTAAGCCATATTCAGAGGCTTACACCGTATTTTATCGGCGATTACCTAGTCATTGATGATGTTACTCGCCGTAACCTGGAACTAACAAAAAAAGCGTACGGACCAGCGGCGGGGGGACGGCGTGGCTCACTCCTTGATGTCCTTGACGCTACCACGACCCCGATGGGGGCCAGGATGCTGCGTCGCTGGTTGGACTATCCCCTGAGAAAGCTACATGAAATACAAGCGCGCTTAGAGGCCGTTTCTGTACTGAAGGACGATCATTACGCCAGACGGGAGATCCGGGCTATCCTCGACCGCTTTTATGACCTGGAACGGTTAAACAGTCGTATAGTCCTTGGCCACGCTACCCCGCGTGACCTCCTGGCTCTGAAGACATCCCTTCTGCAACTGCCCGATCTTATCGCCATAATTCCCCCGGATACGAGCAGACTTCTTAAAGAAATTGCTCGCGGTCTTGACCCTCTTACCGATATTGCGGACATCGTCGATTCCGCCATAAGAGAGGATGCGCCCCTTGGCCTGCGCGAGGGGGGCATCATAAAGGAGGGTTATTCATCTTCTCTGGACGCGCTTATCTCCATACAGCGGGACGGAAAAGTCTGGATAGCAAGGCTGGAGGCGGCTGAACGGGATAGAACGGGGATTTATAATCTCCGTGTGGGATTCAACCGTGTCTTTGGTTACTATATCGAGGTGACAAACAGCAACCTTCCATCAGTACCGAGTGACTACATCCGGAAACAGACCTTGGTTAACGCCGAACGTTTTATAACCCCTCAGCTCAAGGACTACGAAGAAAAGGTACTTACGGCGGAGGAAAAAAAGTTCGATCTTGAATATCGTTTATTTCAAGAGATTCGCTGCCGGGTGGCGTCGGAGACGATGCGCGTACAAAAGACAGCCCATCTTGTGGCCCAGCTTGATGTCTTGGCGGCTTTTGCGGAAACTGCCGATCGTTATGGATATGTGTGCCCACGTATCTATGATAACGACACTATCCTCATCCGCGAAGGGCGACACCCCGTCATTGAGCGTGCGTTGAAGGGACAGCGATTTGTCCCGAACTCCATACTCCTGGACAACGATCAGAATCAGATGTTGATTATCACCGGGCCTAATATGGCCGGTAAATCTACAATACTTCGTCAGGTGGCTTTAATTGTCCTGATGGCCCACATGGGCAGTTTTGTTCCGGCCGAGGAGGCCACAATAGGCCTGGTGGATCGCATTTTTAGTCGTGTTGGGGCCATGGATGATCTGGCTCGGGGACAGAGCACGTTTATGGTTGAGATGACGGAAACAGCTAACATATTAAACAACGCCACCCAAAAGAGTCTGGTCATAATGGATGAAATAGGCCGCGGTACCAGTACTTTCGATGGCCTAAGCCTGGCCTGGGCGGTGGCTGAATATCTGTTAGGCAAGGGGGGTGAAGGTGTTAGAACCCTTTTTGCTACACATTATCACGAGCTTGCCGAACTGGTGCAGACCCATAAAAAGGCTAAAAATTACAATGTAGCGGTCAAGGAGTGGAATGACGAGATAATATTCTTGCATCGGCTGGTTCCGGGCAGCATGAATTACAGTTACGGAATCCAGGTGGCCCGGCTGGCTGGTTTGCCCGAAGAGGTTGTCCGGCGCGCCAAAGAAGTCTTAAAAAAGGTTGAAGGCAGCGATTTTGGGGCAACTGTGAAGGCGTTGCCGGATAACAGCCCGGTGCAGTTTAACCTATTTAGTACCAGTGAAAATAGGATCGTACGTATGCTGAAGGACGTGGATATTTCATCTCTTACACCACTTGATGCCCTGAACTTTCTTGATGAGCTTCAGAGGCAGATAAAATAGTTTAAAAATATTTTCTGGGTGCCGATCTTAGAAGTGATGGCTAAGCATTTAAGGGCGGGTCGCTTAAAATATATTGTCTGCTCTCTTTTGTTTTTCCTGTTTTTTGCCCTTGCAGGGATCGGTGGTCCTCGTTCATCTTTAGCACTTTCGCCTCAGGACGCATACCTAAGGGCGAAACGGGACTATGTGGCCTTCAAGTCTTCGTCGCGTATCAAGTATCGTCAGTTCTGGCTGGAACATATTGACAGGTTCCAAAAAATATATTCGGACGATCCCGAAGGTTCTGTGGCGCCGGGATGCGTCTATATGATGGGGAATATGTATCAAGAACTTTACCGTTATTCTGGTAGAAAAGGAGACCTTTATGCGGCGACCGACATGTATGAACGGCTGTGTAAACGTTTTCCTGAAAGCTCGTTATTTAGACAGGCGATGTTATTGTTGACCAGACTTAAGATTGGCGCTTCCAATAAAGAGGCGGATCCAGGCGACCAAGGCGGGGAATTACCTACGCTAAAACGGAGATCGGTGAGCAAAAACCTGCGCACTGTTAGCAACATTCGGTACTGGTCTACTTCCGACTACACACGGGTGGTTATTGACGTAGAAGACGAGGTGCCGTTCAAAGAGCGTCTGCTGAAAAAAGACCCTGATATAAAAAAGCCAAAAAGGCTATATATCGATATTTCCAATAGCTGCCTGGGGCCCAATGTACAGGATCCCATCCCGATTATGGATGGGCTACTCCGCTATGTCCGCGCCGGACAGTACAGGAATGATACCGTAAGGGTGGTCCTGGACATAGATTCGCTTAAGAAGTACAAGGTATTCTATCTGCTGAATCCGTTCCGCATTGTTGTTGATGTCATCGGCGGCCATGCAGAGAAAGAGAAAGGTTCCAGCTCCCTGACCCTTACTCAACAGTTGGGTCTGGGCGTACGCAGGATACTCCTGGATCCCGGACATGGGGGTAAAGACTGTGGAGCCATAGGAATTAACGGACTAAAGGAAAAGAATGTTGTCCTTGAGGTGACCCAAAAAATTGAACAGAAGATCAAGGAACGGCTAGCCTGCGACGTTATCCTGACCCGGGACAGGGATATCTTTTTGCCCCTTGAAGAACGTACGGCGATTGCCAACACCAGGGGGTGCGATCTTTTTATTTCTATTCATGCTAATGCTGCTCCAAAGACGGAGGCACGTGGCATCGAAACTTATTTCTTGAATTTAGCTACTGATGAGGATTCCATGCGCGTAGCGGCGCGCGAAAATGCCACCTCCACAAAGAATATAAGTGACCTGCAGAAGATATTGAATGACCTTATGCTGAACTGCAAGATTAACGAATCCTGCCGACTGGCAGAAGATATCCAGAGCTCATTGGTAAGCGGGCTTTCAAAGAAGTATAACGGGGTTAATAACCTGGGAGTAAAACAGGCCCCCTTTTTCGTCCTTATTGGTGC
>CAYSYZ010000150.1:0-4957 GCA_964435205.1 uncultured Desulfovibrionales bacterium | reverse complement strand
TATTAAGATTAGGTTTAATTTATTACTATTCACGGGAGCTAAGTGTATCCGCAAATGAATACTGGTATAAGCTTTTCATATTGGAGGACGATCCATGGATCATTTGCCGAAGCGAGTAGATAGATTATCCGTGCCAGAAATGTTGCAGGTGTTCGAGATTCTCCGTGCAGAATACCCGGAGGCGACAATAGCCCTTACTTACAGTAACCCCTTGGAACTTCTTGTGGCTACCATCCTTTCTGCCCAGTGTACCGACGAACGGGTAAATAAGGTCACAGCTTCGCTTTTTAAGAAATATCCTTCTGTTGAGTCTTATGCCCATGCCTCTTTACCGGAGTTGGAGGATGCCATCAGACCCACTGGTTTCTTTCGGAATAAAGCCAAGAACATAAAAGCATGCTGCCAGATGATCTTGCAAAGATTTGGCGGCAACATTCCACAAAGCATGGATGAACTTCTTACATTGCCCGGCGTGGCCCGAAAAACGGCCAACATCGCCCTCTCGAACGCCTTCGGTGTTGTAGAGGGGATAGCCGTGGATACCCATGTCCGCCGCGTGGCTTATAGACTGGGGTTCACTACGCAAGAGTCCCCCGATAAGATCGAAACAGACCTCATGGCGATTATCCCCAGGGAATACTGGTTCAAACTTTCCTACATCCTCATTGACCACGGGCGCAAAATATGTAAAGCCCGAACGCCGGGATGTAAGTGTTGCGTCGTGCGACGCCTTTGTCCGTCCAGCCTGGCCAGAGAATAGTTGCTCAATCGGTTGTACCGCGTTTTTGGAGCCAGCTGGTCATGCGCGTAAAAGTGAGTAAAAAAATATCAGCTTTTGTGGACGAATTAACAGATTGTACCTGTTGTCCCAGGACTTGCCACGCCAAACGCCGTGCCGGCGATCTGGGTTTTTGCCAGACCGGGGCAGGCTTCAGTATCGGTGCCGTATGCAGGCACCGGGGCGAGGAGCCAGTTATAGGCGGAGTGGACGGCATCTGCAATCTATTCTTCACGCGCTGCAATATGCAGTGCATATTCTGCCAGAATTATCAGATCAGCCGAAATCAAGGAGATATCGTCGAAGACCGGTTAGGACTGGACGAAATCGCAGATCGAATAGAAACAATGCTTGACCTGGGGGTTAAGTGTGTTGGATTTGTTTCGCCTTCACATTGCATTCCGCAGATGAAGGCCATAATCTGCACGCTGGAAGAAAGGGGCCGAAGGCCAACCTATGTCATGAACACCAATTGCTATGATAAAAAAGAGACACTCGAATCCTTGGAAAATACGATGGACGTGTACCTGCCGGATTTCAAGTACATAGATAAAAAACTGGCAGAACGCTATTCCTCAGCACCGGATTATCCCAATGTAGCCATGAAGGCCCTGAAGGAGATGTTCAGGCAGAAAGGGGCACATATCAGATTGGATGCTAACGGGATTATCCAGTCTGGCTTGATTATCAGACACCTGATTCTGCCCGGACAGGTACAAAACAGCAAGGAATGCCTCCGGTTTATTGCCGATGAGTTGTCTACCTCGGTTCATATATCTTTAATGTCCCAATACCATCCAACGACTCTGGTAGCGGAGCATCCTGAACTGGGGCGCTGTTTGTACCTGGAAGAGTATAACGAGGTGCTTGAGGAGCTTGGGAAGCTAGGGTTCTGTCGCGGATGGACTCAGGATCTGGAGAGTCAGGGCCATTATCAGCCGGATTTTTCTAAGTTACATCCTTTTGGGAATAACGAACGATGAATATGCCGCATGAGTGTGAAGGTTAAATAGTGTCGGAGAAAGTCCCACACCAAATCAATAAATACTTGCGCCCCTCAATGAACCTGTGAACAGATAGTCGTTGTCCGCTTTAGTCGAATGGCAATCGATGCAGCCCTTGATCTTTCCTTCGCTGTTGACCTCCCCACCTGGTCCGTACTTTACCCAGAACCAATCGCCCGCCTCAGTGTTATATCCTTTTACCTTGTACATGACTGTTATGGCCATAAGCTGTTTATCCGGTGAATAATTTTCTTTTATGACGATGGCTCCATCCGGCATCTTACCTTTCTTTTTCTGAATGGCCTCAAGGGCTGGAGGGACCCAATTTCCGCTCTGGCGGCCAGGAGAAAAAAGCCGGGACTATACATCTATCCGCAAAGGTGCAATATTAAGCCCTGGAGGTGCTGGAAGTGAACATGCATAGCGAGCGCATTCCCCGCTGCTTGCAGCGGGGTTAGCGAGCGAATACTATGCATTTTACCTTACATACGGAGATTCCCCGTCCGCCCTGGCGGGCGGGGAGCTTCAATTCGGCATATTGCACATTCTTGAGCTGGTATTTTACGGTTCTTATTTGGGGAAAATGTTGTATAATTCCGCCTCATCTACTGAAAAAGACAATGATAAAGCAGTAAGCGCCATGAATACCGCAGAAACGCCTGTTTCAACAGAAAAGGCAATGGCAGAGACAGCTCAAATAGCCCGTTCGGCCGGGTCAGTCAGCGTGGCTGTCTTTGCCAGTCGGATCCTGGGTCTTGTTCGGGAGCAGGTTCTGGCTGTCCTTTTCGGGGCCGGCTACTTTATCGACGCCTTTGTTGTGGCCTTTC
Source organism: uncultured Desulfovibrionales bacterium (assembly GCA_964435205.1). Lineage (GTDB taxonomy): Bacteria > Desulfobacterota > QYQD01 > QYQD01 > QYQD01 > CAYSYZ01. The sequence continues at coordinate 2,348 of CAYSYZ010000150.1, read as the reverse complement.
GTATTCCAAACCTTCTGCGTGACCTCTTTGCGGAAGGTGCCTTAAGTTCCGCCTTTGTTACTGTATTTACGGATTATGACCAGAAAAAGGGACAGGAAGCCACATGGAGGCTGGCCAATAACGTCCTGGCCTCCCTTTTTGTCATCGTGAGCAGCGTGACCCTGCTAGGGATCTTTTTTGCTGAAGATATAATAATGCTCATGGCCCCTGACTTTGGCCGGATACCAGGGAAAATTCCTCTGACTAAAAACATGACTATAATCATGTTTCCATTCCTGGTTCTGGTTTCGCTTGCTGCGGCCGTGATGGGCATGCTTAACACCAAGGGGCGGTTTTTTATCCCTTCCATGTCTTCCGCCTTTTTCAATCTTGGCTCGATTGTGAGCGGCGTTATCCTGGCCTTTGTCTTTCCCCGTTTCGGTCAGCCAGCCATTGTTGGAATGGCTGTAGGCGCACTCATCGGTGGAATCCTGCAGCTCTTAATCCAGATGCCCTCCCTGTACAAAGTGGGGTTTCGCTTTATGCCTGTGCTTTCTTTCCGGGATGAAGGCCTTCGGCGGGTTGTTAGGCTCATGGTCCCGGCCATCATCGGCCTTTCGGCCACACAGATCAATATCTTCATAAATACCTACTTTGCTGCGAGTTGTGAGCAGGGAAGCGTTTCCTGGCTAAATTATGCCTTCCGCTTAATGCAGTTCCCCATCGGAGTGTTTGGCGTGGCTATTTCTATTGCCACGCTGCCGATTGTCTCTCGCCATGCATCCAATAAGGACCTCGGTCAGCTGAAAGGAGCCTACCTTTCTGCTCTTGTTATGGCCTTTGCCTTAACCATACCCGCCTCGTGTGGTCTGGTAATACTTGCTAACCCTATCGTAAAGCTCATTTTTGAGCACGGCCGTTTCAGTGGTTATGATACCCTGCACACTGCCGAGGCCCTATCCTTTTATGCTATTGGTCTTTTTGCTTATGCCTCGGTAAAGATCGCGGTCCCCGTTTTTTACGCTTTAAACGATACAAAGTATCCGGTGATAGCGAGTTTTATGGCGGTGATCACGAATATTGTAGTTATTACCCTGACCATAGACCGTTTTCAATACAAGGCCATTGCCTTTTCCACGTCATTAACCATGATTATGAACTTTGCATTTCTGAGTTACGTCCTGTATCGTAAAGTAAAGGGTTACGCGTTGGGATATCTTTTTGAATCTCTAGTTAAGGTGCTTGTCGCTTCAACAGGCATGGGGTTGGTTGCTTATTATATGTACAGAGGGCTTGAACGAATTGTGGCAGCCAGTTTCTGGGCAGACCTATTTACGCTTGCGATTACCATAACCTTGGCTGCACTTTCGTATTTTGTCCTGTTATATGCCTTGAAATTAAGGGAATGGTCGATTTTAACCGAAAAGTTTCTTAAACGGATTAAGGTCTGACCCTGGGAGCTTATGTTCGGAGGATTTAGTGTTTGCAAGTACAAAATGTGAAAAATTTTAGTTGCATCAGATATTGATTTCATATAAACAATTTCCTAGGAATGGGTGAGGCTATGGAAATAATAATCGAATATTGCGTAAGATGAAATTTCCTTCCAAGGGCCGTCAGTCTGGCGGACAGGATAAAAGAGGCCTTTAATATAGACCCAGTCCTTGTGAAGGGCGATTCGGGTGTTTTTGACGTGCGCGTTGATGGCCAGGTTCTATTTTCACGAAAGGCCTCAGGTTTTTTCCCCCAACCAGAAGATGTAATAAGCAAGATCAGGGAAATCTTGAAAAAGAGAGAATAGATTTTCGAAGGAGTCATAATGGCTAAAGTAGAACCAAATACCCATGTGGTTATGAAGTGCGCGGTGGGCTATAAGAATGATGCTGGTCAGGAGCAAGAACTCAACATCTACCGGGCCAACGTACTGGTGGGGTATGACAATATCATTCCGGCCATAGAAGAGAAACTGTTAGGGACTGAGGAGGGAGACACCTTTGAAATTGTCATACCCAAGGAACAGTCACTTGGTGCTGCCCATCCCATTTATGCAAAAATTTTAGTGGAAAGTGTTCGTCCAGCGACTCCAGAAGACATCGCAGCTCACTTGGCAAAAAGCTGTGGCGGTGGTTGAAAGGTGTGAAGTGATCCGCCGGAGGCGGATCAAATTAGAGCCTTTTCGTTTTCTCTAACTGCGGCATCTATCTCGGCCTGGAGCTCTCCAGGTAGCCCGTCTATCTGTACATTAAGAAATCCCCGGACAATGGTTGAAGTGGCCTCTTCCTCGCTCAGTCCTCTGGCCATGAGATATTCAATTTCTTCCTGAGCAATTTTTCCTACGGCTGCTTCATGAGACATGTCTACTCCAGCCG
>CAYSYZ010000149.1:0-4987 GCA_964435205.1 uncultured Desulfovibrionales bacterium | reverse complement strand
GCTATAGCGTTTTTGAACGCCGGCAACGTAGCAATATCTCGGGGCTTCGCCCCCTTTCTCACCAGGTCCACAACCTTCATGCCGGCCGTCTTAGCCAGGCGCTGACGTGCGGCCGAAACCGCTGGAATAGTGCCATTACCGGGTAACCCTAGGCCCAGGGCTTCTGTGAGGCAATTCATGGAGTTAGCAGTAAACATGCCCGCGCAGGAACCGCAGCCCGGACATGCCGCATCTTCAATGGCCTGAAGCATTTTAGCCGACATCCTGCCAGCCTTGACTCTGCCCACACCTTCGAATACCGTTATAAGGTCTATCTCCTTACCCTGAAAGAATCCCGTCAGCATCGGTCCACCGCTGACCATTATGGCTGGTATGTCAAGACGTAGCATGGCCATTAGCATACCCGGAATAATTTTGTCACAATTAGGGATAAAAACCAACCCGTCAAACGGATGGGCCTTGGCCATTACCTCGACAGAATCCGCTATCAGTTCCCGACTGGCCAGAGAGTACTTCATCCCTTCATGGTTCATCGCAATCCCATCGCAAACTCCGATGGTTGAGAACTCAATGGGCGTCCCCCCGGTCATGCGCACGCCTGCTTTCACCGCAGCAGCAATCTGATTGAGATGTACATGCCCCGGTATTATCTCATTGAAGGAATTTGCTATGCCAATGAAAGGCCGTCTAATCTCCTCATCCGTATACCCCATCGCCTTAAAAAGGGCGCGGTGCGGCGATTTCTCCAGTCCTTTTTTCATAACATCACTTCGCATATGAGCCTCCCCACGAATGTCTAATAATGACGGCATAATAAGGGAAAAAGACACGCTTGACAAGGCAAAATTCGGATATATCTATGTTACCTTCTGTCAAATATTATGATAGCATGCGTAGGTGGAATTCAAACCTTCTCAATCTGACAAATTCATCTGCTCAAACCCTATCTTGGAGCGTCACACGTGAAACCGGCATTCAAAGAGTTCCACTTTCCCGTGCCTACCAGGGTTGTAGCCGGAAGAAATCTCATCGATGAACTGGCAGTATTTCTCCCCACCACACTGGTTAGGGTTACGGTTGTCATTGGTAAAGGCAGTGTAAGAAAAAACGGCCTGCTGGAGCGCGTCCTGGCTGCCCTCCGAAAGCGCGGCTCAGAAACCAGCGTATTCGAAGGGGTGGAAGAAAATCCTTCCTGGGGCACGTGCCTCCGTGGCAGGGATCATCTCGTGCGGCATGAAACAGGGCTGATCGTTGCCCTGGGTGGGGGTTCTGTATTGGACGCAGCAAAAGCCATGGCCCTTGCTGCTACGAACACGGGATCACTGACTGAATTGATAGAACGTAAGAATCATTTGCGGAATCCCCTCCCTGTTCTGGCCATTCCGACCACGGCTGGAACAGGCAGCGAAGTGACGCAATACTGCATCATTACTGACGAAAATACCCGGGATAAACTCAACCTGAATACCCCGCACTCCTACCCCAAGCTAGCCATACTCGATCCTGTCTGTACCCTAACCATGCCGGAATCCATAGGTATAGGAACCGGGCTTGACGCCCTTAGCCACGCGGTTGAGGGTTATCTCTCTAAACGGGCCAATCGGGAATCCGATGCATTAGCCCTGGAAAGTGTAAAGACGATCGGTAAATGTCTGGCCGCGAGTATAAGGGAGCCTCGGAATCTGGATCTGCGTGAAAATATGCTTCTTGCTGCTACCAAGGCTGGCGTTGTTATCTCACAGACAGGAACCATTTTACTGCACGCTTTAGGCTACCGCCTCACACTCGACCACGGTGTGCACCACGGGTTGGCTAACGGTATTTTGATTCATCCTTTCCTGACGATAACTCAAAAGTATCGGCCCCGGAAGGTGCAGAAAATCCTGGACGCCCTTTTAGGCCACGGGGCATCAATAGGTGACTTGAAGCAGTATCTGACAGGGCTTGGGATCAGGATTGATATTGGCCGCCATGGAGTAAAACAAGAAGAATTTGAGGCTATATCTCGCTACGTCCTGGCCAGGAAAAACCTACCGGACACGCCATTTACTGTATCATCCAAACACATCTTTGAAATCCTTGCTCTGGCCACAAGTGAGAAATGACCAGAACCACAGAAAAAATAGCCATTTTTTTGGGTTTACTTTTTATCATACCTCTCTATAATGAAACAGTTTTCTAAGGGCTTAGATTTATGAACGAATTTTATGCTGTTTTTCTGGGCGTAGTTCAAGGGCTGACTGAGTTTCTGCCGATTTCCAGCTCGGGACATTTAGCCCTGCTCGAACAGTTTTTTGGTTTAAAACAGGCCGGTCTGGGTTTTGACATAATGCTTCACTTAGGCACACTCTCGGCTATTCTGCTTTATTTCCGGGAGGACTGGCTGGCTATGGCTACATCCATACTGTCCAGACAGAACGACTATTACATAAAGAGCAACCGTCGCCTTCTCATGTACATCGTACTGGCAACCATTCCAGGCGGTGCGTTCGGCTGGTTGCTTGAAGAGAAGGCAAAGACTATCTTCAGGGAACCTCTTTTGATCGCTGCTGCCCTGGCCGGTGCAGGATTTGTTCTTATCCTCGCCGAGCTACTATCCTCTCGCCACAGGGAATGTGAGGATGTATCTCTCAAGGATGCGTTACTTATCGGTTGTGCCCAAGCGCTGGCGGTTGTTCCCGGAATCTCGCGAAGTGGCATAACTATTGCCATGGGACTTTTTTTGGGACTGAAGCGCCGAGAAGCTGCGAAGTTCTCATTTCTTCTTTCCGCGCCCATTATCTTTGGTGCAGCCTCGAACCATCTGGTAGACGTATACAGATATGGAAATACAAATGACAATGCTGCATACTATTATTATACTATTGGCCTGGCCTCGGCTGGTATAACCGGCTATTTGGTAATTAAGTTTCTCCTGGGTTACCTACGCCGGCATAGTCTCTATGTCTTTGCCTATTACCGTCTCCTTTTAGCGGCCTGTGTTTACCTAATGCTACAGTTTCCCTGGTTTAACATTTTCGCCTGATCAATCAGGAGGGGTACATCGATGAGCAAATTCATTCCCAAAAAAAATGTTTGCGTAATTAGCCTGGTATTCGCTTGCATCTTTCTTCTGGCCCAAACCTGCGCGGCCTTAACTGAAGACGAGAAAAACAATGTCTCTGTCTACAAGCAAGTCGCGCCGAGCGTGGTCAACGTCTCCAGTGTGGTCATGGAACTGGATTTCTTTTTCAATCCCGTACCGAAGCAAGGTTCCGGTTCGGGAATAATTATCGACGATCACGGCTATATCCTGACCAACCATCATGTGATTACAGAGGCCCAATCCATACATGTTACCTTGTCCGATAGAAACACCTATCCGGCCAAACTCGTCGGATCTGATCCAGACAGTGACCTGGCTGTCATCAAGATCGATGCCCCCAAAGACAAGCTAAAGCCTGTCTCTCTCGGTGATTCAGACAAACTCCTTGTCGGTCAAAAGGTCTTGGCTATCGGTAATCCCTTTGGGCTGGGTGAAACCCTGACTACAGGCGTTATCAGCTCACTGGAGCGATCCATAAGGGCCGCAAGCGGCATCCTGATTGAGGACATGATACAGACTGATGCCTCTATCAATCCCGGAAATTCCGGTGGCCCTTTACTGAACTCCAATGGCGAACTGATCGCCATAAATACCGCTATTTTCACTCCGTCGGGAGGTAGCGTGGGTATTGGTTTTGCCATTCCGGTCAACACAGCCAAAAAGGTTTTCCCCCAGCTAATTGCTAAAGGCTATGTAGATTACCCCTGGCTTGGCGCCAGTTTACAGACACTGCAGCCTGCGCTGGCCGAGGCCCTTGGGTTAACCGTTCGCCACGGGGTAATCGTGGCACAGGTAGTCCAAAATGGGCCCGCCGAGCAGGCTGGACTTCGCGGCGGGAACAGACAAGTCCGTCTTGGGAATATGATTGTGGTAATCGGCGGGGATATTATAATACAGGTCAACGGAAAAAAAGTAGAGTCGGCCGATGAGCTGATTCGCCATACCCGTGAAAAGCATCCTGGAGACCGGTTGCTCCTTACCGTCTTGCGGGAAGGCAAGACCGTTAATGTGCCGCTTACCCTTGGCAAGAGACCGCGCCGGGGATAGAGAGACCAGCATGCCCAGAAACATAAAGATAGCGTCTCTGCTCACAGGAAAATACTGTGACCAGGAGGTCTGCGTAAGGGGCTGGGTAAGGACCAGGCGTGACTCCAAGGGGCTTTCCTTCATTAACCTGAATGATGGCTCCAATCAGGCCGGGATACAGATCGTTGCGGAGGCCGGGCTGGAAAACTACGGGGAAGCGCTAAAACTCAATGTCGGGGCCTCCGTCGAAGTCCTCGGAAAACTCGTACCCTCCCCCGCCAAGGGACAACCCTACGAGATCCAGGCCAAGGCCATCCGGATATTCGGAAATGCATCAGGAGAAGAATACCCCCTCCAAAAGAAAGGCCATACGCTGGAATTCCTCCGTGAGATTGCTCACCTGCGCCCGCGCACGAACACTTTTGGCAGCGTGTTTCGGGTCCGCAACACCCTGGCACACGCCGTCCACACGTTTTTCCAGGAACGCGGATTCATGTATGTCCACACCCCGATAATCACCGCCAGTGATGCGGAAGGGGCCGGGGAAATGTTCCGTGTAACCACCCTGGACCTGGATCGTCCTCCCAGAACGGAGACGGGCGTGGTGGACTTTTCCCATGATTTCTTTGGCAGAGAAGTGAGCCTGACCGTTTCGGGGCAACTTGAGGGGGAAATCTTTGCAACGGCCTTCAGCGAGGTCTATACCTTCGGTCCCACCTTTCGTGCCGAAAACTCAAATACCTCCCGCCACTTGGCTGAGTTCTGGATGGTGGAACCGGAGATGGCGTTTTATGGTCTGGGCGACACCATAGATCTGGCCGAAGCCTTCCTGAAGTATCTCATCAGCCGGTGTCTGGAGGACCGCGCCGAAGACCT
>CAYSYZ010000148.1:0-5029 GCA_964435205.1 uncultured Desulfovibrionales bacterium | reverse complement strand
TCATAGAAGTGGGCTTATTGATGGTGGGTTTCCTGGGGTCGCGGGTATAAACCATCTTTATCTCTTTGGTCCCCAGTTTCTTGCCGACTATGGGTATCTTATTATTCTTTAGGGTCGGCTTAAAAACGTAGAACTCATCAGGGTTGACGGCTCCCTGTACAACATTTTCACCCAGCCCCCAGGCACCAGTGATGAACACCGCATCTCTGAAGCCAGACTCTGTGTCAATAGAAAAGGCCACGCCGGAACAGGCCGAATCGCTTCTCACCATTTTCTGGATGGCAATTGACAGATAAACGTCAAAATGGCCAAAACCCTTATCTTGTCTATAAGAAATAGCCCGATTCGTGAACAAGCTGGCAAAACATTTCCTGCAGCCATCGATAAGATTGTCGCCCCACCGGATATTCAAATAGGTTTCCTGCTGCCCGGCAAACGAGGCATCGGGCAAATCCTCGGCAGTGGCCGAAGAGCGGACAGCAACATCCACATCGGTTCCGTATTCTTTTTCCATCCGTGCGTAGGCTTCAACGATACGGTCTCTAAGGTCATCCGGAAACGGAGCCGTCCGTATAATGTTACGCACCTTTTCTCCGCGCTGCATAAGGTCTCTAATATTGTGAGTATCTAATCCAGCCAAAGCATTCCGTATGTCTTTATCGATACCTGATGCCTGCAGCAAGTATTTATAGGCCTCCGCCGTTATGGCAAAGCCGCCCGGGACCTCAACACCCTTCTTGGTCAGCTTCTGGTACATCTCACCCAGAGAAGCGTTCTTGCCACCGACCAGCGGAACATCTTTGATTCCGATCTCGTCGAACCAAAGCACCAACCGATTTTTCCCCATCTTTCTGCCTCCTCCCATGATTGCGCGGTAATCGCTCGTACGGGTTGACACGTCCAAAGGATGGACAAGTCTTTATGTTTACTAGTAATTTTAATTGATTTCAGAGCTGTTGGCAATAGTAACAAGAATCCACCAGAAGTTACAACAAAAAAATCACACCGCATGCTGTTCTTCCAGCATTTCCGGGAAAATCCTGAACCCTGTGCATCAAGCTGCCTGGATTTAGGACTTATAGTCTGACCTTTATATGGTTTCGGGTATAGCTCTTATCGAGAACAAAATCTCAGAATTTCGCCTGGAATTTCTTGGAGGGGTAGTACCTTATCCACAGCACCACGCCTTATAGCCTCTCTGGGCATACCAAAAACCACGCAAGTATCCTCGTCCTGAGCCACAGCAAAGGCCCCTGCCTCTTTCATTTCCAGCAATCCCTGCGCACCATCATCACCCATACCGGTCAGGATGACACCGATGGCATTGGCCCCGGCATAGCGTGCTCCGGAGCGAAAGAGCACATCTACAGACGGACGATGGCGGGTAACCAGAGGACCATCTTTAACCTCAACATAATAACGCGCACCACTTCGTTTGAGCAGGGTATGCCGGTTGCCCGGAGCAATTAGAGCGCGTCCGGTAACCACCCCGTCGCCGCTCTCCGCCTCCTTGACCTCAACCCGGCAAATACTGTTTAGCCTTTTGGCAAAAGCAGTGGTAAATTTTTCAGGCATGTGCTGCACAATCACCATACCGGGAGCATTGGGCGGCAAACCCTCGAGAAAGACCCTTACCGCCTCTGTCCCGCCGGTAGATGCCCCGATTAGAACTACTTTTTCCGTAGTTTCAGCCATAGCCTTCGTCTTTGGCTTAGACATGACCGCATCCGCTGTAAGCTTTTTTTCAACCTCTTTAAACTCTCGCCGGTGCAGTTTAACCTGTGCTGCCGCCTTAACTGCGTCACAGATACGTATCCTCGACTCTTCCAGAAACTGCTTTGCCCCCATCCTGGGTTTCTCAATAATCTCCACCGCCCCATATTCCAGGGCTTGCAAAGTCGTCTCACACCCGCGCCCCGTAAGGCTGGAACACATAACCACAGGAATGGGGTGCTGGGTCATCAACTTGCGCAGGAAGGTTATGCCGTCCATACGCGGCATCTCCACATCCAGAGTAATTACATCCGGCACGGTCTTCTTCAGGCAATCCACTGCCATATAAGGATCTTGAGCCGTTCCAATGACCTGGATTTCCGGGTCAGAGTCTAATATTTCCGCCAGCGTCTGTCGCACCACCGCAGAATCATCGATAACCAGCACTTTTATTTTATCTCGCACCTCATCCTCTGCCTGTTTCCTGTATGGCAGCGTATACCTGGTTACGCTCACGCAATCCACAGTTCCATTGTACATGCACTAAGATTCATCCAATATTTACCGATTCCATAAGATTTTTGGAGATAAAAAGTCCGTACCACCCGGACGTTCTGCGAAATATCCCCTGCTATCTAGGTTTTCCGATAAACTGTCGGTACAACTATTTTAAACTCCGTCTCCATACCATGCAAGGTTTCCGAGTGACCGATAAACAGGTGTCCGCCTTCCACCAGATGATCATAAAACTTCTGCACTAACCTGGTCCTCGCCTTGGGTTCAAAATATATCATGACATTGCGGCAAAAAATAAAATCCATCGGCACCCGGAAGGGAAACGAATCGTCCATCAAGTTCAGATGCTGAAAAATCACTTTATTGCGCAGTTCCGGAACCACACGGTGGTAGCCTTTCCGGCTCCCTGTCCCACGCATGAGATATTTTTTCGGCCAGGTATTCGGCACACCCTGGATATCGCTCTCAGTATAAATGGCGCCTTTCCCCTTCTCCAGCATACGGTTTGATATATCCGTGGCGAAAATAGAGAATTCGATACCGCCGTTAGCCTGACCAAATTCGGCCAGCACCATAGCTATGGTATATGGCTCCTCTCCCGAGGAACAGCCTGCACTCCATATGTTGACTTTTCTCCTCTTTTGATTGGCCAGCTCTGGCAAGGCCACTTCACTCAGGAATTTAAAATGGCCCGGTTCCCGAAAGAACTTCGTCTCATTAGTGCTGACCACATCGATAGCGTTTACAAACTCGGACTGACGGCCTTCAGGGCTGGTTATATAATTGTAGTAATCCAAAAAAAAGGGCAGATCGAGGGCCTTGAGACGCTTTAGAAGTCGCGCCACCAGCATATTTTTTTTAGCTGGGGGGAGGGTTATGCCAGTATGCCGATTTATAAGATCGCTCAGAAGAGCAAATTCCCGATCAGACATAACCGGGGTGTCATGGACTAAAGCACCCCGGTTATGGTTGAGATCCTCCGGAAGCTGTGACTGTGCATTCTGTAATTTAGTTTTCACAGCACTATCAAAATTAGACGTCAACATACACCTGAATCAACGCAGTTGGCTCAAAAATTATCCTAGTTCTCTATGGCCTGTCCTGCATAAGCCTTGTCGAGAGGCGCCTCCGTTATCTCTTCCCTTCCGCCGGCAGTGTCCTGCAGCAGCACTAGCTCCTCTGTCGATAGAATGCGATTGATGTCTAAAATGATGCTGAACCCCTCATCCTGCCTGGCCATGCCTTTGATAAAATCAGCCTTAAGCCGCAGACCCATCTTCGGCGGTGGCTCGATTTCACTATCCTGTATCTCCAGCACTTCCTGGACTGAGTCAACAAGGCACCCCATGGTAACCATCTCTCCGTCAAGATCCACATCCACAATTACAATGCATGTATCAACCGTTCGGTCTGTTGTGCGCATCCCCAGTTTTAAACGCATGTCCATAACCGGGACAACATTGCCTCTCAAATTTATCACCCCGCAAACGAAATCTGGCATGCGCGGAATTCTGGTTATAGTGTTATATTCAAGGACTTCTTTCACTCCTGAGGTCTCAAGGGCAAAGTGGTCTCCCCCCAGGACAAAGGTAAGATATTGTTTTATGTTATCCATAACTACGTCTCCTTCGACACGATTTTATCCCCGTGCTCACCAAGTAGTTTTCTAGCCAGCAAGACAAGACCTTCCTTACTGATTCCCGGGAAAGTCCACCCGATCCTCTCCGATCGTAAAGGTATATTGGGAAGGCCTTGTCTCATAATAACTGAACTCGTAACTCCTGTTCCATCAAGACCTTTCAAAGTCCTGATCGTCCGGATGATCCTTATCCAGAGAAATGATCACACCGGCCGGATCCGGCAGTGCCATGTGCCTCTTATGGCCAGCTCCCTGGGTAGTAGGCCTGGATTTTTGACCCGTTTTCTTAGAAGCGGGGGGAGGTAAACTGGCCCTCCGTTCCGTTCCTATACGAGCCGCCCCTATGTGTGCCGCCCTCTGTCTGTCATCCACTTTGAAGAAGGCTGCCGCCGAAATCAGCCGGTCGCCCTGCGTTGTGAGCTCCTGGGCCGTAGACGCCAGCTCCTCGGATACGCTGGCATTCGCCTGCACCACCTGGTCAAGTTGCTGAATAGCTTTAGCAACCTGCTGGATCCCGCTAGCCTGCTCACCGCTGGCCGCATTGATCTCCTGCACAAGTTCCGCCGTCTTCTGAATATCCGGCACAAGTTCCGCCACCAGCTTCCCGGCGCGTTCAGCAACCACAACCGTGTTCCCGGAAAGGTTGGCAATCTCCTGGGCCGCAGTCTGGCTTCGTTCGGCCAGCTTCCGCACCTCAGCAGCAACGACGGCAAAACCTCGCCCGTGTTCCCCGGCCCGCGCCGCCTCAATAGCAGCATTCAGGGCCAACAGATTGGTTTGACGGGCAATTTCTTCAATAATCGATATTTTCTCTGCTATCTGTTTCATGGCACCTACTGCCTCTGCCACTGCCTTGCCACTATCCGCTGCGTTCCCGGCAGCCTTCACGGCAATGGCAGCCGTTTGCTTGGCATTATCGGCGTTCTGGGTTACGGTGGCGCCCATCTCCTCCATGGAGCTGGAAACCTCTTCCACAGAGGAGGCCTGCTCAGCAGACCCCCGTGAGAGTTGCTCCGCCGTGGTGTTTGTTTCCTGACTACCCGATGCAACCTGCTCGGCTGCTGTTTGCACATCAATTGCAAAGCGGGAGAGATTATCGACCATCTCGTTCAGGTTGTTCTTGATCTCGTTGAAGTCACCCTTGTACTCGTCCTTGATCTT
>CAYSYZ010000147.1:0-5039 GCA_964435205.1 uncultured Desulfovibrionales bacterium | reverse complement strand
CCCTAACCCTAACCCTCCCCCGTCAAGGGGGAGGGAATAATTCTTACCCACTCAGGTTGAGAAAGAACCGTAATTTGTCATCGGTCAGCGTTGGAAATCTTTGCTGAAAGCCGATGGCTGATAGCTGAATGCTCACCATAAGAAACAATCAGATCCCTGATCGGGGCGAACCTAAAATCACTCAGCAACTTTCGAAACCGACCTTCAACCTTATCCAGGTTTAAATACTGGCGGAATCTGGATTTCAGCGGAGCACCACCAATCCTTGGCTGATCCGGGTCAAGCTCCCAGGGATGCAGGTAAAATACAAAGGGCTTTTGTTCAGCTCCATTGATGTGTCTGAGCAGTCGCTTCACCAGCGAGTAGGGGAAAAGACGGAAGTAGCCACCCCCGGCCACAGGAAGATTTTGCCCAAGAAAGCGAACCGTAGAAATCGGAAATTCCCATAGAGTGTTCGGACCGTCAAGACTGTTCGAGTTGCGAGAGTCGTCAGAACCGCCCGAAGCGGAGTTGTTCGAAGTATTAGACTCGTTTGAAGTGTTCGATTGTTCGTTCTGGCAAACTCGTTTGAATGTTCGAACGCTTTGAACAACTCCTAGGTCTTGAACGTTCCGAACATCGTCTTCTGGGTAGCCATTGAGATTAACTTTGAACGGAAAACGTGGCGCCTCCGGAAAGCCGTAGACATCGTGGTAAATAGGAAAGATACTCGAATCGTACCGGTATCCTTCTTGGGCCAGGGACCTGAGGGCCCAGGACGTTTTTTTGGTTATGGAATAAGTGGAGGCCCGGTAACCGATAACCATTGCGCCAATTATATCCTCCAGAATTTTCTTTGTTCTTACGATATCCTCCTGGAATTCACTCGGGCTCTGATTGCCCACCAGTTCATGACGGTAGCCATGTGACGCAACCTCGTGTCCCTGCGCAGCTATCTCTCTAACTAGCCCCGGATACCTCTCCGCTATCCAGCCCAAGATGAAGAAAGTAGCCTTTGTTGAGTTCTGAGTGATGAGTGATGAGTGATGAGTGGGGATAGCGGGACTGTTCGACCTGTTTGGAACGTTTGCATTGTCTAAAATTTCCAAGATTGCATAAGTATTGCGCTCTATGCGACACTCATAGTTCGCCCAGTCTTGATACCGGATGACATTAGAGAAGGCATGAACCTGGAAGTAGTCTTCTACATCTATGGTCAGGGCATTATCGATCGAAGTTGACATATAATATAAAAAGTATAAAAGGCTAAAGCCTTAAACCCGGGTTAACTCTTCGGGTTTTATAAACTAGCCCCCATACTTATAGCTCGTGTAGTAGTTGTATCGACGTGATAAGTGATTATGCCCATTAAACACCACGCCTATAATCCTCTCTCTACCGAGCACCGCGACCGATCTTTCAATCACATCACGATCAGTCCGCCCCCGCCTTATAACCAGTAAAATGCCATCTACATGTTTGGCCAGGACAGATACTTCAGCCGTTATGTGGGCCGGAGTAGCATCAAAAACTATAAACCGATCATTGTAACGACTTTTGACTTCTTCTACAAAATACCTCATTCTTTCTGAGGAAAGTAGTTCCGTAGGATTAGATGGGGGCATTCCGCCCGGAAGCAGTGTTAGTTTTTCAAAAGGCGTCTTGACTAAAAGGGCATTTAAAGGAATCTCATCAGCCAGGTATTGACTTAGACCATTTTCTCCAGACAGATTAAAAAGAAGATGTTGCCCGGGGCATCGGATATCGCAATCTACAAGTAATACATGTTCCTTAATGCCCTGAGCTATACTAATAGCCAGATTAGCAGCGATCAGAGACTTACCCTCTTCTTCCATAGCGCTCGTAACCATTATGGTCCTCGGGATGGACCCCTTATGGGGATACAGGATCTGAGACCGTAATATCTTAAATTGCTCAGTGGCCAGGGAGTTTGGATCAGTAGTCGTTACCAATCGATGATCAAAATCCTTCCCTAAACTCCCTTGCCAGTGAGGTGAATTGTCAATCTCGACATCGGGCATTTCTTCAGTTACGCCCGTCTCGTTCGAAGTTTCTGGTGCAGGTGGTCTTTTTACCTTTTCCCTGTTAAACTTTTCTAAAGCGTCATATATCTTGCCCATAATTTTCCTCTATACGTTCCTTCCTATTTTGAAAGGTAAAGGAATCCCCATAGTATAACGGCCATAATCCCGGTCACAACGCCTATTCCCCATCTCAACCATACCGGGAAAAAACTGAACTTATTTTCAGCAAGCAGCGAAAGCTCGCTTGACGCCTCCCGGATTATCCTGGCATCAATCTCTTTCTTGCCCTTTACATAGCCAGTCAACAAGGCTCGGTCAGCTACGATGTTTATGGCCCTGGGATATCCTTTTGTATACTTGTAAATTGCCCGTATGGCATCAGGCTTAAAAAGATGGATATACCTGGCTCCAGCGACAAACAGACGCTTTTTCAGATATTCTCTTACCTGCTCTTTATCCAGGGGGGGGAGATGATAAAAGGCGGTTATCCGCTGCCTCAAGGGCAAAAGAGAAGGCTCCAGAAGTTTCGGGTTTAATTCTGGCTGACCCACCAGAAAGATGCTCAGCAGCTTTTCCTCTGTTGTCTCAAAATTAGAAAGGAGCCGTATCTCCTCTAAAAGTTCAACGGAAAGCTTATGGGCCTCGTCAACGATGAGAAGTACATGTTTCCCCTCAAGGGCAGATTTACGTAAAAAGTCAGAAAACTTCATCAAGAAGAGTGCCTTGGAGAAAGGCTCCACCGAGAACCCGAAGACACTACTTACAAAATATAAGAAGTCATCCACGCTCATGCTGGGGTTAGACACAACAGCATACCGCACATTATCCTTCAGTCCTGCCAGTAAAGCCTGTAATAACGTGGTCTTACCTGTACCGACATCACCGGTAATAACTACAAATCCCGTATTTGTCTCAACCCCGTAGCGGAGATGTGCTAGGGCCTCTCTATGACTTTCGCTCCAGAAAAGAAACCGCGGATCCGGCGTTATTTTAAAAGGCTTCGCTTTTAGGTGATAGAAATGTTCGTACATATTATATCAGTGCCCCCGGATACTTCCTGATTACTGCGACTAAAAGAATAGAAGCAATTATTATTCCAAGGCTTATGGCAGAAAGTAAAATAATCTTTTGTTTCCTCAGCTTCTTATTATCATCGACCGTAAAAAGAAGGGGAATACTGGCCAGGACAGGCAGTTTCAAAAAAGATTCTATGTCCTCTATACGATATAAAGACTTATCAATGTATTCTCGACCAAATACCAGTCCGATAGACGCACCTAACGCAGCAATTATCGTCATGGCTAAGACTCTCGGTATATTAGGTTTGTAAGGCGTCTGAGGCACTCGTGCCGGATCCAGGATTCGGAACTGCTCGCCTTTTTGCCTCCTTTCCAGATTCTCGGCCCGTTCCGCCTCTATCTTCTTAGCCAGGAGATTTTGATAGCTGGCACTGAGATTTTCGTAGTCTCGCTGAAGGTCAACCAGTTCCTGTTCACGGCGTGGCATATTCTCGATCCGGCCCTGGTAGGTAAATATCTTTTTCTTTAATTGAGCGGCCTCCGCTTCAAGGTTCTTTATCTCCATATCAATGCCTGCCATCTGTCCCTGAAAACTTTTCAGGATCGGATTCCCACCGGTTCTTCCCCCGCTTTCTTTTACGTTATTATCACTGCTCTCCGCAGCTGATTTCTTTTCCATTTTTTCGATCATCTTTTTAGTCTTTATCACGTCAGGATGATTAGCAGTATACCTGCTTTCCAGAGAGGCAAGACGATTTCTTAACTGTTGAAGAGAGGAATCACCCACTCCTCCCGAAGGTTCTTCCTCAAAAACTTCAACGAGGCTGTTTGCACCAGCCATCTGCATCTGCTGCTGGATAAGAACCTTTGATTCTTTGGCACGTCTGACACTCTCCTGTACGGTGTCCAGTTGTTGTTGTAGCCCTGTCAGGACGGACAAGTTGGCCTGACTCTGTGTCGGCAATTCACCTATGTGGCTCATTTTATAATTCTTGATAACAGTCTCACGCTCTCTCAGTTGTGTCTCTAATTGCTGCAGTTGTTCAGCCAAAAACTCACTTGTACCCCTGGCATGCTCTTCCCGCAATTTCAGGTGCTCCTCCATGAACATAGAGGCCAGTGAATTGGCCACCAGGGCCACCACCTGGGGCAATTCCCCTTCATAACCAAGGGTAAAGGCCGTCGCGCCCCGCTTTGCTGAAGAAAGTTCGACACTTATATTATTGCGCATCATTTCTATTATTTTCTCCATAGGGAGCTTTTTGCGCTCCCCTGGATAGAGATTTAACTGGTTTATAACCTGCTCAAGCTTGGTTCGACTTAATATCTCCTGGCCAATAGAGTGAATCCGTTCATCTATATCTGCCGTAACTGTGGAGTGGACAAAACTCTCGGGGACTCTTTGCCTGACGATGCTTATCGTCGTCGCAGCCTTATAAACCTTCGGCGCACTCAGGCAATACAGGAGTCCTGCAATAAGAATAAGAAAAAAAGTGGGGATTGCATACCATTTCCTGCGCCTGAACATGTCCAGATAATAGGTAAAATCTATTTTCTTTTCCTCTTCCTTCATACACGCCTCGTTAGAGAATATTCATCTTATTTCAACGGTACGTAGCAGTGAGCATTAATATCACCTTGTTGTTGTCATAGTCGTTTACATCCATACTGGAATCGCTTTCCAGATGGTGCCCAGTCAGGGATAGAGACAACCAATCCCTATAACTGTAGGTAAGACCAGCACTGGCTGACCACGAGGCATCCCTTCTGTCAGCTTGTTCAATAAACCTTGCCTCGTCGTAGCTGAGGGCCCCGCTTAAAGTTAAGCGAGCAAGTATTAAATAACTAATCCGGCCATTAACGGACCAGAATTTGGCGAAACCCCGATTCTCTGCATCAATGACTTCCTGACGATATCCACCGCGCCCGCCAAGGGAAAAACTGCCCCGCTCCAATTTCTGATCAATAGCCAAGTGATAACTAAAGCCGTCACTAG
>CAYSYZ010000146.1:0-5075 GCA_964435205.1 uncultured Desulfovibrionales bacterium | reverse complement strand
TTTCTGTCCAGAATATCCACAAATAAGACCCGGATATTACAAATAAATATCCAAATTTAAATGTCGAAACCGGGCTCCTTTTTTATAGAGTTTGTTTTTGCATAATTCCTAAAATAGGCTATAATACCAACCAACCTTCACCGGGCTACTTGGTAATATTCTTGTTTGAGAAGGCATCTAGGTGCCGGAATCCAAAACTATAGTCCCAGCAAAGCTTCATATGTCAGTCGACCCCTATCTCTTAGATATAATTAAGCTGATTAGCAATGTTACGGACGCCTTTACTACCGCTTTGTTTTTAAGTGAACCCAAAAGCGAGAGTCTAACCCTGCAAGCATACTACAGCCTGAGCAAAAATGTTATCTCAAAAGTGCGATTTGGCTATGGTGACGGCATGGTGGGTTGGGTGGCTAAAAACAATAAACCCCTCATCGCCAATCAGTTTGATAGAGACACCACTACCTTGCAATTTTACTCCGTGGATGAGGATATCAAATCTTTCATAGCCGTTCCTCTCCCGCAGGGAAAGGGTGTTCTTTCGGTGGACAGCAAACATAAATACGTATTTACCGAAAAAACCCAGAAACTGCTTTTAGGATTTGCTGATCTTATAGCCCGTCAGGTGGAATTTTCCGGTCTAGAAGCAAAAGAACGCCTCTATGACCGCATACTCGATCTCCACGGCCAGGCCGACCGCATAGGGCAACAAGCCAAAGACTTTGAGGATTACCTTCTTAACATCCTCACCTTATGCCTTTCTTTTACAAAGGCCGAAATGGGATTTGTGGCCTTTCTTTCATCTGCTGAACCCGGCGCTAAATATAGCGTTCGAGCCATGATTGGAACAACAAAATCTAATCTCCAAAAACAGGTGTTTTCACTGGAAAAGGGCCTGGTGGGCTGGGTTTTCAGAAAAAGAAGGCCTCTTGTCCTGGAAGCGATAGGGCCGGTGCCGCGAAAATCTTACCTTTTTACGCCAGAGGATGCATTTAAAGGGTTCAAATGCTTCCTGGGCATTCCTTGCTTCTTTCAGGACTTCACGTCAGGAGTGATGGGTTTTGCCAGTTACGGTAGTTGTATCTGGGAGGCGGAAGAAGTGGATGCCCTCATAAGTATCGGACAAAGGATTATTTTGACGAAAAATGTGGTTGAAAGGAAAGTTTCGCCTCCGCATGATCTTTCAACTAGGCGGTGAAAAAGCTAGATGTATTCTAGAATCAACTCACACCAGTTAAGGAGGACATAGTTCATATGTTTCTGGATCGTTTATTCGGTTTTCTGGCCAAGGACGCTGCTATGGACCTGGGTACGGCCAATACCCTGATCTATATGCCGGGAGATGGCATTGTCTTAAACGAACCCTCCGTCGTGGCCCTGAACAGAGATACAGGCGAGGTCATAGCCGTGGGGCGGGAGGCTAAAGAATTCTTAGGACGCACGCCGCGAAAAATCGAAGCGGTCAGGCCGATGAAGGACGGTGTCATTGCTGACTTTCAGGTTACCCAGCAGATGATCAAATATTTTCTCCGAAAGGTAAAAGTAAACCGTTTTATTCGGCCGAAGATGGTGATCTGCGTGCCTACAGGTATCACACAGGTGGAAAAGCGGGCGGTCATTGATGCCGCAGAGGAGTCTGGAGTGCGAAAAATATTTTTGATAGAAGAACCCATGGCTGCAGCCATGGGTGCAGGCCTGGAAATCGATAAACCAACAGGCCGGATGGTAATAGATATTGGCGGGGGGACTACAGAGGTAGCCGTGGTATCTGTTTCAGCCTTAGCCTGTAGTGAATCTCTCCGGGTGGCTGGGGATGAAATCAACGAAGCTATTGTCCGCTACATGCAAAAAAAATATCAGATGCTCATCGGTGAAAATACAGCTGAACAGATAAAAATAAAAATAGGCTCTGCTTACCCCCTTGATGAACCTTTGTCCATGTCTGTATCCGGCAAAGAACTGCCTACCGGCTTTCCAAGAAGTATAACCATTACCGATGCAGAAGTGCGTGAAGCCATATCCGAACCGGTAAATGGCATTATCGAGGCCATCAGACGTACTCTGGAAAAGACACCGCCTGAATTGGTGTCTGACATCAATGAAGACGGTATTTATATGGCTGGCGGAGGCTCACTGCTTAAAGGACTTGACCGCCTCATTACCAAAGAGACACGTCTTAGGGGCATACTGACCGAGGACCCCCTGACAACGGTAGTGACGGGCTCAGGCAGGGCATTAGAAGAGATCAGGGACTATGCCAGGGTCTTCATTAATTAATACAGACGGCTGCATAGAAACGGCCAGAGCCGCAGCCAGGGAGGCTGGACGATTACTTAAAGGAATTTTTGGTCAAAAGAGAAAAGTATATTTTAAGGGAGAAATCGACCTGGTCACCGATGCCGATTTCCAGGCCGAAGAATCCATAGTAAATACCATTCACCTCAAGTATCCAGACCACACCATCGTCAGTGAGGAAAGGGAGTCCTGGGTTGGGCTATCGCCTTACAAATGGATCATCGATCCTTTAGATGGAACAACCAATTATGCCCACGGTTTCCCCTGGTTTTGCGTATCCATCGCCCTGGCTATCAATGACAAACCCGTTCTTGGAGCTGTCTATCACCCAATTCTAGACCAGCTTTTCTGGGCAAAAAGGGGAGAGGGAGCTTATTTAGGCGGGGAGCCCATCCAAGTCTCCGCCACCAAGGAGCTGTGTCACAGTCTCCTGGCGACTGGATTTCCGTACAATATACATACTAAACCGGAACCTGTCGTCTCTTACCTGAAGAGTTTTCTCCTTTGTACCAGGGGCATAAGGCGGGCGGGTTCGGCGGCTTTAGATCTGTGTTATGTTGCTTGCGGCTGTTTTGAAGGTTTCTGGGAAGTCAACCTGAAGCCCTGGGATACTGCGGCTGGGGCTCTGATAGTTGAAGAAGCGGGCGGCATGATAACGGATTTCCAGAACCGGCCTTTTTCCCCGGATACACCGGAGATACTGGCCAGTAACGGCCACATACACCAGCAAATGGCCGAAGTCCTTCAAGAAGAAAGAGCGGGCTGAGCAGCGATCGCCTTTTTGATCTTTTCTACAGAAATTCCCTCAATTTCTATGAGTTTCGACCGGGATTTGTGTCCGCTCCTGATGGAGACGTTTGTTTGAGGCAGGCCGAACAAGGAGGCGACAAACCGGATACAGGCCGCGTTGGCCTCTCCCTCTACCGGAGGTGATTTCAGTTTGATTTTAAGGGCATCGCCGTGATAGCCAACCACTGCTTCACACGAAGCCTTCGGTTGTACGTAAACTTTTAGAATGACCCCGGCGGTTGACGGTCTTAGGAACAAGGTCACCTTGCCGGCTTTCCCGCCTCTAAAATCACTTCAGAGATCATTTTATTAATGGGATCGGAAGCCTGATCTGTATTCTCCGTACCGGGTTCCTCTATTTCCATCGTCGCTTCTTGTTCTTTATGAGAGGTACCGGTCCTTTGTTGATCTTCAGCTAATGAAAAAACGGGCTTAGAATTGCTTACAGCGGGCCGTACTTCCGGGAGATCAGACGTCTCTTTCTCTGCAACCAGCCAGACCGAAAGGCTCTCAATAAAAGACTTAACACGGTGTTCCATCTGGGCTTTCTGACGTTTTAATTGATCTATTTGCTCCTGCAACCGGGCGGCCTGCACACGTGCCCTTTCCACTATCTTTTCCGCTTCAACTTCAGCCTGGGCTATCGCAAGCCTGGCCTGGCGTTCAGTATTCGCTTTCATATCATCTATTACGCGCTGGGCGGAGATAAAGGCTGTCTGAAAATTTTTTTCTTTTTCCCTGAAACTGGCGAGGGCTTCTTCGAGCCTTTTCACTTCATCCTTTAGCGAGCTGTTTTCATGGAGGACTTCTTTCAGTTCTGCTGCTACTAATTCCAGGAAGGAATCTACCTCTTGCACATCAAAACCGCGAAAGCGGATTTTGAACTGCTGTTGCTGGATGTCCATAGGTGTGATGCGCATATTCCGTGTACCTTCTTGGATGGGTTAATCAGCCAAGCTGTTTTCCTAACTGGGACAGGGTTGGCACGAGGAAGTTTTGCAAGAAAATAATGATCAATATTACAATCATTGGTGAAAAATCGATGCCGCCAAAGCTAATGGGAATAATGCGGCGTACCCGGTAAAGAACAGGTTCCGTTACGCTGTAAAGGAATCGAACGATGGGATTGTATGGGTCGGGACTAACCCAGGAAATAACCGCGCGGCCAATGATAATCCACATATATAGAGATAGCGCCACATCTACTATTGTCGCCAGGGCGTGGAGGAAATTAGCAAAAACAAACACGGGCAATCCTTCTATACAGTGGGCGTGCCACCGACATTAAAAATCTGGGGCATTATATCGGCATTTTTGTGGAATAGTCAAGCACGAAACAGACATAAGTCCAGATAGGTTATAGAAATTATTTGACAATGTATCCGTGTAAAGTGACAATATGAAGCGTTTATCTCGCTTACGCTAAGTGACGTGGTTGGTGGTCAGGTAACCACTACCAATGCAGCAGGTACCTTTTTGTTTTCAAGCAAGGGAATAGTAGCAGCCTACGCCTTTCGGACCGGTAAACTGAAAGTATGAAGATACAACAGTTTTTTCAGCTTAGGCGATTCCCGCATGGTAGCTCTGCAGAGAACGTAACTGGCCGTGGCCCTGCCGGCGGGCCGCAATCCCCCTGGCCGCGGCAAGAGCGGCAGCCAGAGTGGTAATGTACGGCACCTTGTAACCTATGGCGGCCTTGCGGATATAGGAGTCGTCGTATTTGCTCAGCTTTCCGCTGGGGGTATTGATCACCAGTTGAATTTCCGTGTTCTTGATGGCATCCACAATGTTCGGACGTCCCTCATGCATCTTCAGGATGGGCTCAGATTGGACCCCATTTGCGGCCAAAAAGGCGTGAGTGCCGGCGGTAGCTTTTATTTTGAACCCGAGTTCGCCAAAGTGGCGGGCCACCTCTAGCACGGCGGGCCTATCTATTTCGGAGACTGTGATCAGGACGGTCCCCTCAAAGGGGAGTACCTGTTGCGTGGCCTCCT
>CAYSYZ010000145.1:0-5092 GCA_964435205.1 uncultured Desulfovibrionales bacterium | reverse complement strand
GGATATATTCATAAAATACAACCATATTGGTCGTTGCAAAGAGGCCGACAAACCCATAAAAGACCCCTAAGTGGGCAGTAAAACGCCCTATGTTTGTCCCACACTTTTTAAAGCGCACATGCCCTACTATCTCACCAATGGTCTCCAGTAGCGACCTGAAAAAGTTTCGTCCGACCAGATGCCTGTAACGACTGGGACTCATGTCATTCCAAAAATTCCTTATCCCCATACCCATAGCAATTATGGCCAGCCCGGCAAAAGGCAAGAATATGGAATCTACGTACTTAATCGGCAGGAATTTCGAATAAACAATTTCGCCCGATGGAATCTTCAAATTCCCAAGAGCGGCAAGAACCAGTAAGATTATCACCAGAGGGATAGCCAGAATCACCGGCAGATACTTACCCTCACCGACCAGGGTGCCCATAAATCTTGGAAAGGCATATTCCCTTATAGCGTAAGAACGCACTGCAGCCACAACGTCACCCGGCCTTGCCCCCCGCGGACAATACGACGAACAATCAACACACTGGTGGCATGCCCAGATGTCCGCGTTTTTGACCAGCTTGTCTTTCAGCCCCCATTGCGCCCAGATCATCTCTTTCCGAGGGAAAGGCTTTTCATCCGAAGACAGGGGACAGATCACTGAACACGTCGCGCACTGAAAACACTTCTTCAGAGAGTCTCCGCCCAATTTCTGTAACTCTCTGACAAAACTAACATCAGGTTCAACCAAATATCCATTTGCCATCTCACATACCTCCTAAAAGCCTTTCATGGGACTGGGGCCGATAGCCTCCATCTGTTCCATAAACTCGTTGAGAATCTGTGGTATCTTGTCGTACTCATCAATAGCCACCTGCCTCATCTGAACACGCTCTGACTCAAGGGCTAGAGACTTCAAGGTCTCGGCCACGTTCTCCATGCGCCTATTTGCCAGCTCACTACCTTTAGCAAAGTGGCATTGATAATCATCGCCATACTTGCAGCCCAGAAGAATGACTCCATCAATCCCTCTGGACATGGCATCTTTAATCCACACCACATTCACCGAGCCCAGACAGCGCACTGGTATGACCCTCACCGCCGCAGGAAACTTGAGGCCATTCATTGCTGCCATATCCATCGCCGGGTAAGCATCGTTTTCGCAGACAAGGGCAATAACCCTGTATATGCCATCTTCTTCCGGCACTTCAAAAGATTTGACCATGGAACCGATCATGTCAACGTTATAGTCTTTGAAGGAAATAATCCTCTCCGGGCAGGCGCCCATACACGTACCACAACGTCGGCACCGGGTTGGGTTCGGTTTCGGTGTCCCCTTTTCATCGTCATCCAGGGCCCCGAACGGGCATTCTTCCGTACATCTCTTACACTGCGTACACCTGGCGAAGAAGAACTCCGGGTAACTCATGTCGCCCGACCGCGGATGAACGGCCACGCCCCTATAGGCCGACTCCATACACTGGATAGCCTTAAGGGCTGCCCCAGCGGCATCTTGTTCACACATGGTTATATTCATCGGCTGTCGGACACACCCCGCCGCATAAACACCGGTTCGCCGCGTCTCATAGGGGAAGCAGATGAAATTGGAGTCCGCAAAACCATTAAATAGATCGAGATCAATCAGGCTTGGACCCTGGCGGTAAGCCAGATTGATGATGGCCTCGTCCTGCGTGGTAGAAACCATACCCGTGGCCAGAACTACCATATCCACATTAACCGCGATCTTCTCTCCAATCAGGGTATTATCAACTTCTACAGTCAGGTTTTTCTTGGCGTCTTCAGTTATTGATTTTACCTCCCCTTTGGTAAGAAAGACACCGGGGTCTTGCTGCATGCTCTTGTAAAAGTTTTCATACTGGCCGGGGGTTCGCATGTCTTTGTAGAAAATAAAGGCCTTGGTGTCATCACCCCGTTCTCTAAGATACCTGGCCTGCTTGAGGGAAGTAATACAGCAAGTGGATGAACAATAAGGAAGATGCTTTTCATCCCGCTGGCCGGCACACTGGATGAAAGCCACGCTTTTTACTGGTTTACCATCCGAAGGCCGTACGAGAGATCCCTTTGCGGCCATCTCCTCCATCATCACGTTGGTAATGACGTTTGAATATTTACCAAATCCCAGCGTGTCCAGCTTGGTAGCATCATAGGGCTTCCACCCCGTGGCCAGAATTACTGCACCATAGCGTTCCGCACTCTCGTCCAGGGCCAAGATATCGTGCAGTCCTTCGGCACCGGCTTCTGTCGAAGGTGCTTCCCCACCTTCGGCCGCCTTAGCCTCCCCTTCAGCGGGAGCAACCTTGGGCGGTACATCCCATTCACTCTTAGTCCCGGCAGGCTTAAAAGTGACATGGTACAGGCCTGGGGCTCCGGCTATCCTGGCTACCTCTGTGGCGGTGCGCACATCGATTTTTGCGTGACTGTTTACAGAATTAATCTTGGCCTGAATGTCAGGTGTATCAATATCCGTATACGGGTAATTTTTGGCCGCCTGCTTATATAGCTTGGCCGCAAAGCCACCCAGATCATTCTCTTTCTCCACCAGAGTTACCTCGTAGCCAGTATCGGCTGCCTCAAGGGCCGAGGTTATACCGGTTACACCACCGCCAATAACCAGAATTCTCTTATTGATCTCCTCTTCCGGCTTGTATGGCTCGGGAAGTTCACCTTTCTGCGCCTTTATAATACCCATGCGAAGATAATCCTCGGCCAACATCTGAAATTCGGGGTCAATGCCCGCAGATTCCTTCTCTCCACCTTCTGGACTACCCCCGGGTTTCTTTGCTTCATGGCTCCAGACTAGTCCTTCCCGCAGGTTAACCCTTTCCACGAGTACCGGTCCAAAATCGAAGGTATTATACATGGCCCGGGGGGAACAGGCAGCAATGATTACTGTATTGACACCTTCCCCTTCAATATCTTGTTTTATTAGCCCAACTCCCTCCGGACTACACAAAATCGGATGGGTTTTGCAGATTGGAACCTTAGACTTTTGCGCTACCTCGAACAGCTTTTCCATGTCAAGAGACTTGCCGATATCACAGCCGGCACAGATGTATGCTGCATATTTCTTTTCCATCTACTTACCTCCTCACCAAAGTTTGAATAGCCTTCAGCGCTGCTCCGGTAGCAGTCTCGGCACAGGAAACAACATCTAAGGGTTCCTTGGCACAACCAATGGCAAAAATCCCCGCCTGCAGGTCAGCCGAAACAAAACTGTTATCATTTAAGGGAATTTCAAGACCTTTTATTTCTGCCATCGTTGGCTGCATCCCTGTAGCCAGAACAACCATATCCACCTTCTCATGGACTTTTTTGCCAGTCTGCGTATTTTCAGCGACTACTGTTACGTCTCTCGTTTCTGCATCTTCTTCAATCTGAGCCACCTTGCCTTTAATCAGCGAGATATTGGGATTAGCAGCAACCTTCCGATAGAAGTTCTCATATCGGCCAGGCGTTCTAATGTCTATATAATAGATGGATATTTTGGCATCAGGATACTGCTCGGCCACATAGGTCGCCTGCTTCAGTGAAGCCAGGCAGCAGATATACGAACAATAAGGCAAATGGTTTTCATCCCTTGAACCAGCACACTGGACAAATGCTATTTTCTGTATCTCCTTCCCATCCGAAGGTCTGGTGATCTTTCCCTTCGTCGGGCCTTTAGGCGCAGCCAACCTCTCCATCATCATATTAGTGATAACGTTCTTATGTCTGCCAAATCCGAGGTTGTCCATTTTGGTGGCATCATACGGCTTCCAGCCTGTAGCCCAGACGATCGAACCCACCTTCAAATTAAGGCTTTTGGGTTCCATGGTCAGGTCAATGGCGTCATACTTACAGGCTTCGACACACTTGGCACATTTCGACTTGAGGCACACCTGCCCGTCAATCACATATTGCATCGGGAAAGCCATATCATGGGGTTTGTACGCCGCCGCTGTCTTGTCCATGCCAAAATTGTAGTCATTGTCTCGTTTAACCGGACACACCTCAGCACAGGCGTTACAGACCACACACTTTTCATTTACATATCGAGGGGTTATTTTCACGGTCACATCATAATTGCCAGGATTGCCCGAAACCTTCTCCACCTCAGCCAAGGTAATAAACTTGACCCGGGGGTTATTATTAATCCTTTTAAAGTTGATTTCCAAACCGCATGTTGGAGGACATAGCTTTGGAAAATATTTATTTAGCTGAGCCACCCGGCCGCCAAGGTATGGATTCTTCTCAACTAATATAACATCATATCCCACCTCTGCTGCCTCCAGAGCAGCCGTTAATCCGCTAATCCCCCCACCAACGACTAAAATAGTTCCATTAACAGGACCTGTTCCAGATGTCATGCTATTCCTCCATGGTCAATTTTTATCGCCCTCCAGGTAGTTTCTGCCTGCGATCACGGCCAACACAGCCTGATCGATCTGACAAACACGACCTTCTCTCGGTCCCTCAATGCGAGGACACCAAAAAACCTCCAGGCGCCTTTCACGACGCCTGGAGGCATTGGTCTATCATTTTGTTACGTGCTTAACACTCCCCTCTGACCTCGATTATTCCGGAATGATCTGTTTCCACTCCTTCTTAAATACCGACCATTCCTTCTTTTCGGGATCATACTTGGAGTTTACAAAGCACTTCCAATTTTCTTCGTCAACCTTCGGGAAATCTGACCGGTAAAAGAAGCCCGGATATCTGGTCTCTTCCCTGAAGAGTATGTGGCGGATATGGGACTCTACTGTCCCCAGGCGGTGATATTGTTCCCAGGCCCTCATGAGCTCATGGAGATCGCCAGCCGCCAATTTCTCAGAGTCCTCACGTAGCCACGCCAGAAGCTCCATACATCTCTTCAGCATGGGCCCGCTGGTCATGTAGTTGGCATTGGCACCCGCGCCATATTCGTCTGAAGCCTTGATCAGACGGAGCATAAAGCCCTTAGGCTTAATATAGTTCGGGTTGACGTCCGCAGCGGTGCTGGCATTCTTGAACTGTTCATAGAGCTTTACCGGCTTATAGATCTCATCAGCCAGCTCCTTTGCGCTCTGTTTCAGGGCCGGAGCAAAGCCGGCATTATCCCGGATATACT
>CAYSYZ010000144.1:249-5107 GCA_964435205.1 uncultured Desulfovibrionales bacterium | reverse complement strand
AAACTTACGCCGTGTTTATCTTGGTTGGCCTGCCCTTCTTGATATCCCATTCGAAATCGTAATTTACAGCCATCACACCTGCTTGAATTTGTGGTATTTAAGGCGTTGTTATAGGCCTTCTGAATGCCGTTTAAATATTGCCTCTTCTGGGTTTTTAATAGCTGAAAGAATATTCTCTGCGACCTTTTCTATTAGCTTGCTTCCCCAAAAAGGATCTGTGACGTCATAGTAGATTACCCGTATATGATGAAGGTCAAAAGGAACATCTTTTTCATTTGACGAAATCAATACAACAGGTTTCTGCAATGCATGCGCTAAACCTAATTCATAAAAGACATTAGGGTTCCTATCTGTCAGTTCTGCAATCAATACTTTTGCCGAGTTAATCCCTGACCAGATTTGATCTATTATTTTGCCCGTGCCGAAAATCTCATTATCAGCCCGAATAGGTGTTAAGCCAGCCTTTTCTATGGCTGGCTTATACACTTTCTCATAGTATGAACCTAAAGGATCGGCAAACGGCATCACAACAAAGCATGTATCGCCAGTTTTAACCTTTGTAGTCTTTTCAAGTTTCTTAAAGGTCTCTTTGGCTTTTTCATGTGCCGACGTCTCTGCAGAAATATCGATAACTCTATACTTCCCATCATGATCGGAAATTAATTCCGCCGCTTTCAGAGTTTCAGAGAAAATGGCCTTAAACTCGCTTAACTTTTCAGCAGGGATTTTGAACTTTTCGGTAAGGGCGTTATCAAAAAAGACAGAGTCTGGAAGATTTTCACCTCTGTAATGAGAAACAATTTCCGAAATTACCGGAGCCCTTACTACTGCTTCTCTTAGACCGAAAATCTGGTCATTTTTTTCTTGTGGCTTTAATATTTTTCGTGCTATCTCTGTAAGCTTAATTTTTCCGGGTTCTGGGCGTTCAAGCAATCCGAACTTGATAGCAGAATTCACTTCAACGAGATAAGGCCCGCTGTTATACTTTACCCCAACATAATTGGCAGATTCTTGATCTGTGCATTCTTTCCCGGCGTTCTGCTCCAATATCGCCCGGGGAATACGAAGTGCTTTTTCAAGAGAATGCCTCGGATAAGGTGGAACTTTACTGCCCTTCTTGTTTTTTTCTTTTTTCATTTATCCCTCCTATAACGGGCTGAGGATGAGGCGCAGGCAATAGCCACGCACGGCTATTACCTGTCGTTGTTAGGTGATCTCGTCTCAGAAGTGACCTTGTTTCAGAACCTTGTCGGTCTCGGGATCTGTCTCCTCCACCATACTCTGAATCTTGTCAATCATTCTTTGAAACACGTCAGCGTAGTACTTCGCCGACTCCAAGAACTCAACATAGGCTTGACGGTGTTTCCTTCTGGCCTCAGTGCTTCTGTATTCCTGCCTGACGTTCGATGACATTCGCTTCGCTTTCCTCACTACCAGCACGTCATCTATCTGAGTTGATGTTATTGAAACCGGGGTCATATCCAGAAACTCGCATACGAGGAAGTACAGTGACGAAGGAACGGCAATTTTGAGATCCCGGCTGGTTGCCACTGCCTCTTGAAACATCGTCTTGTCCAGGTTCGTCTTGCATTCGACGCACACGTAGCCGAGATGCGATTCGATGACTTCCGATTGGGTAAAGTCTTTGTCAAAAGACGTCATCATGTATAACCGCTTGCCGAGAACGAAGTCTTGGTCTTTCGTCCTCAATCTCGGATGCCCGCCGCGTCCAGAATCTACAATAGACGAAGTAAAGCTCAGTCCGGCGAATGTGTTGCGCGGGCCATACTCAAACGTCTGATTGTCCAATTGTAGGCTTCGATATACCAATTGCGGAAGGAACTCCTCTAGGATAGTGTTGTCAAGTTTCAGTTGGCCTTTCTGGCGATAGAGGAAGTTCTCGGGGCTATCGAATATAAGGTCCAGTTCGATGAACGTCTTGTAGCGGTTGGTTACCTCCACAAGCTGACGGACTGAATTCTTCTGACCGGGTTTGATGAGCCGAAGTTCACTAATCCAGTCATTGTACCTCTGTACCGCTTCTTCAACCCTGGGCTTGTCAGCAGTGGGGAGCCTCGGATTTCGAAGTAGTGCTTTGAGTTTGTCCATATGTGGCGTGGGAAATACCGGCAGCTGCCCTTTTATGATTTTCTCTTCGTTCTCTTTCACCATCATGACAGAATCCCTCGTTTGGTAGTAGGTGTATTGTGCGCTATCGAAAAGCGGCGTTCCCTCAATCTCGTTGACCCTCTCAATGGCTTCTTCAAGAAGTTCGCTGTTCCCTTCCGCAACTACTGGCAACGCAGTCTTAAGGGCTTCCCGGGCAACCGTTCTTCCAAGAGTCAACGGAGTGATCTGGTCGCTGATGGAGTGCCTTCTTTCTAAGTTAAGCACATCCTCCCGTATTTTTTGCCCGAAGCGATTGAGGAACACGCGTTTCTGACGTAGGACAAGGTCAAACAACCCTGACTTCCGAGCTATTCGTTCCAGAATATCCGCATTGTAAAAAGGGACACCGAGGACTCTCGATTCGTGGCCAACAATAAAGACCGCGCGACCATTCTCTTTGATCACTCTGGAGAGTTCTTGGACTGCCTGACTCATGTCGATGCAATATTGGATAACTGTAAGAAACCGATTTCCGCGATTGGCCCTATTTGACCCGATTTCAGATCTTGCGACGCGTAAGAGGTCCCATCCAAGAAGCTCAACCGATCTCCGATAGTTCTGGTGATAGTTGAACACATTAATGTACGGCGGAGATGTGATGACAAAGTCAACAGACCCCGCCTCGAGAGGGAGAACCCTAGCGTCTTGCAAATCTGCTTTAATTGGCTGGTTAGTGTATGGCAGCCCCAAAACGAGCTCCGCGAGTGCATGAAATTTGCCATGAACAAGACTGTTTGTGATGGGATTATTGTAAACGTCAAGGAGCACAACGAGAGCGTTACACAGGATTTTCGCACGGTCACTTATCAGATTCCCAATACTAGCTATTTTCGTCTCAACAACGTTATCATCGAGCTGGTCATCAGCGAAAAGGATGAACCGGAACTGCTTGTTAAGACTATCTCGTAGCTCTTTGATTATCTGTCTTCTTTCTTCCCTATCCGTGTTAGTGAGTTCATAAAGTTTGCTGAAACACCATGCAGCAGGGTTAATCTCGAATCCATATGCTGGCAAGGACATCGCTGCGGCTTCATACAAGACTGTCCCACTTCCGGCAAATGGATCGAGGACTATAGAGCTAGGATGACAGTATGCATCAAGAAGATATTCGATTAATTGGGGGGAGAACTGCCCGCGCCACGCAAAAAGATTAGAGCGGTTCTTGTCCTCAATATTCAGAAGATCAGGCTGAAGTTTTTTCGCAAAATCCTTCAATGGTTGTCCTTATTCTGTTAAGCGTGCTTATTTATTGGGCATCGGCACTATTACAATTGTTTTGACTAGCCAAATCATTGCCAATAGAGTCAGATAAAAGGGCCAAATCGAAAAAGAACGCAATGAAGAAAAGAGTATAGCGAGGCGTTGACGGGACACATCCTATACTCCTATTTGTCAAGGAGAAGAAGTACAAAGGGGCTGTAGATCGTAAAATAGAATTGACCCCTCATCGTCACTTAAAAATGACCCCCCTTTTTGAGCATACCTGCTTCATGAAATCCTTTGCAGGGTTTGCCTTTTGTTCAACGGGTCTCTCACCACGGATGAACCCTGTATCTATTACTCCGGCAGGTAAATATATAAAAAATGTCATGCCGGACTTGATCCGGCATCCAATTCCTTGCTGGATTCCCACTTTCGCAGGAATGACGGTATTTAATTGCCGGAGTAATAATCGTTATGTCTATCCGGCATGTCCGCTATGACTTTACCATTTCAGTACAATGCTGACGGAGTTTACTCCTTTTACGCTCTTTTTCAAATCAAAAGAAAAGCAATGTAAGAAACAACGTTATATCTTGGGCTGGCAAGTCCCTCTCGCTCGTTGCTTTGCAGTGAGGATGAAGCTGTTAAGACTGGACTCTTTTTTAAACCCATCGAATTCGATGGGTTTAAAACCGGGGTTGTGGACACTCTCCCATATACCAAGAAACTCGACCGTATTGCGGTTTCTCATCCAGTTTTGGATAACATGATCCGAGCGATCCGGCTCTTTGTGTTTGGCGATATCTGTCAGGGAAATATAGTCGTCGGTAACGAAGTTGAGAACAGTAATCGCGGTTCCCTTGACTTCTATGGTTGTTTTCCTCACCTTACTCATGCATCTTCTCCTCTGCGGCGAACTGGTTCAGGGAGACGTAGTCCTTGACGTATTCACCAAACAAAACAAGAAAAGTATATTTACATGACCGTCCCCACATTGCGTCTGCTAATTTTATGCCGAATCAGATGTATTAGGTCCATCGTCCCTCTTGAGCGACATATTGGGCATAAGACTGTTACTTAAGCGAACCATATGTAACTTTCGGCCGAAAATCAGTTTCTGTAACGGTAGCTTCCAGGGCGCCAACTTCAATCAGAGTAAATCTTTTGGTCTTTTTGCTAAGGTAAAAGGTTTCGGTACTCCCCGTCAACTCTGCCACGAATATAAGTACGATTAGTTCGTTGTCTTCAAAGACTTTATTCGTTTCCGCTCCATTTCCACTCGGATACGTGACAAACGGGCGAGAAGTACGAAGATTGGCAAACGTAAACTGAGACCCCGGCTTGCGTTCATCAGACTTTATAACGATACCGATAAAACCGTCTCTTTCAGCTGCTTTGGAAATCGTCGGAAAGAGGACAAGACCGACAGCAGCAATAATTAGAATTGCAACGTTGAGATAAGTAGTCCGTTGTTTCATCATTCCTC
>CAYSYZ010000144.1:0-239 GCA_964435205.1 uncultured Desulfovibrionales bacterium | reverse complement strand
TGAGGAGAATCCGCTGGTTGCTCGGCGCAAAGCGTCCTCGACAACGTAGAGCTCAGTGACGAGGCGCCTGTAGGATAATCAAATGCAAAATGACTGTTTGAACGTGAATAGCAATCATAGCCGAAAAAGTGACCTGTGCGCCTCGTTCAACTGCAACGACTTGTTAGCAATAATCATTACCTTCAGTTAATTTTGTTATTTTCATAGTCCAGATAAAAGCTTCCGGGTAGTGTAAAATC
>CAYSYZ010000143.1:767-5163 GCA_964435205.1 uncultured Desulfovibrionales bacterium | reverse complement strand
TATCCATATCCACGTAAGGGATCCCGGCCTGCTCTTCAAGGGACTCAACGATTGCCTGCTCCGTGGTTATGCCCAGGCGAATCAGGGTTCGACCCAGGCGCTCTCCGCTCCTCTTCTGTTCGTCCAGAGCCTTATACAGGTGCTCAGTGGTTATGACTCCCACACCGACCAGAATCTCACCCAATTGCCTCTTTATTTTTGCCAATTTTCCCTGCCTATTTGTGGGTCACGAGTCCAGATGGCTCGAATCCGGGTCATTTTTGCCTCGCCTCAGATTGATACTGGAGTTTTTCCACATGTTCCCTTACTTTTTGGGCCAGGGAGTTTTCTCGCTGGGAGGATAAGCGCAGGAACCGCTGATAATGATCGATCGCTTCCTGGTTTTCTCCCCTTTCCTCCGTTACTAACCCCAGATGGTAGCTTACTTCAGGAGATTTGGGATCGATGGAATAAGCCTTCTGCAAGATCTGAAAGGCCAGGTCCAGATTTTTTTGCTTGCGGCTAACCAGGGCCAGGTTTACGTAGCTCTCCATATTTTTCGGATGAATCCGGATGGCTTTCCAGAACTGATCAGCAGCAGCCTCAAGGTGCCCGTTTTGATATAAGATCACCCCGAGGTTATTGTAGGCCTTGAAATATTTTGGGTCAGCGGCGATGGCCTTCTGGAGATGGAAAACGGCTTTCTCGAAGTTTCCCGTCTGGTTGTAGATGATTCCCAGGTTGTTGTAGGCCTCGGCATAATTAGGGTCTATCTTGAGCACTTTTTCATAGGCCTCAATTGCCTTGGGAAAATCTTTCTGGTTTTGAAAAACTATGGCCTGACCGAAGTAATCGGGGAGATTCTTATAGGCTTTCACCACCAATTGTCCTTCCAATGTCTTCCTTTCAGGTTGAAGAGGCGGGGAAGGAGTGATCGGGGTCTCAGCCTTCACGGGTTCCCGGGTCGAAGGAACGGGCTGTTTCTTAAGACCAGCGATAGCGGGCTTCGAAGGTTTTGCCGGGGTGGGCTTTTCTTCCTTTATCGGAGAGAGGCATACCGGAGGAATTGACGCCGGCTGTACCGGGGCTTCTTTGGACACAGAGGTTTTCTTATCCGCCAGTGGTGGAAGCGGCCTTGTCTCTGTGGGGGAAGGAATGTTCATTTTACTCTTCTTTTCGGAGTAAACATTGGAGCCCTTCTTGACCCAGAGGTTTTTAAGGGGAGAAATAAAGGCGGCGATTACTATAGCCACCACCAGGGCACACCCCAGGATCAGATAGCTTTGCGCATGAATCAACTCCCAGAAGTCTCTTCGTTTTTCCGGGTAGGGGCGTATGGGCAGCCCCCGGCCGCTGGATATTTTACTCTTTTGTAGTCTCTTAAGGGCGTCGATGATTACGCTCATGAAGGTTTACCATTTTTGATAGAGAATCAAAGCCAGGACGAGCAGCAAAAGTCCGAGCACTATCAAGGGGAAAAAACTAACGTGGAAGAACGAGCGCTCTTTTTTTATTACCTGTTTATTTTCTCCCAGACTCCTAATGCCTTCTTTAACCATTCCCGGGGTGATCTTCGGGCTCATCTTCACGTAACCGGCTAAAAGAGCCCGGTCGCAGACCAGATTGATGAGGCGGGGGACGCCCCGCGAGAACTTGTAAATCTTCCGCAATGCCCCGCGGGTAAAGGTGATGTTGCCTCGATCTCCGGCAATGACCAGCCGGTGATGAATATATTGCTGGGCTTCTTTAAGCGTAAGTGGCTCCAAACGGGCACGAATCGATATCCTCTGGTTCAATTGCCGCAGGGTCGGGAGTTGTAATTTAGGGATTAGTTCTAACTGGCCTACCAGAATGATCTGCAGCAACTTCTCCTTGTCGGTCTCCAGGTTGGAAAGGATTCGCAGTTGTTCCAGGAGCGGCAGGGATAGATTCTGGGCTTCGTCGATAATCAGGATGGCGTGGCCATCGGCAGAGAGCTGCTCCAGCAGGAAGGCGTTGAGGGCGTCGATTAATTCCTTTTTTGAATTTGCATCCGCCCGGATCCCGAAATCTTGATTAATTGCCTGCAGGAGCTCCAGTTCGGATAGCAGAGGATTGAAGATCAGGGCCGTTTTTGCCTTTTCATCCATGGACTGAAGCAGGGTCCTGCAGAGAGTGGTTTTACCCCTTCCAATATCTCCGGTCAGGACGACGAACCCCTCCCGTTGGTTTATTGCATAAAGGATATGGTCTAGGGCTTCTTTGAAGTTTTTGGAGAAAAAGACGTATTTGGGATCTGGAGTCAGACTAAAGGGTTTTTCTTTCAACCCGTAGAATTCTTCGTACATTCTGCTCCTTTCTTCACGGCTGCTTCCAGAGTTTCTTTTCTGCGGGGATATTCTCTATCCTCTCCAGCTCTTCCATAGAAAGATCATCAATCTTTTTCCCTGTCAAGATTTTGGGAGTAAGGAGGATTACCAATTCGGTCTTATTCTTCTTCACGGTCTGCGTCTTGAATAAATATCCGACTATGGGGACATTGCGCAGGAATGGCACCCCGCTTTCTTCCTCCGTCGCCTTGTCCTGTAGGAGACCGGCGATGACGATGGTCTGGCCATCCCGCACACTGACCACCGTTTCGGTCTCTCGCACATCAACGACGGGCGCGGTATCGCCAAAACGGGAGGTTTCTTTCCCGACGCGTTCCGTGATGCTGGGATGAATATTCATGATAATTTTCCCATCGCTGTTGATCTGCGGGGTAACGGCGAGGACCACTCCCAGGGTAATGTATCGCGGAGTAGCAGTGGTTGTCTCTGGCTGGCCCACGGTGCGGGTGGTGGTTACCTCAAAGAAGACGTCTTCCCGGCCGACTTTTATCAGGGCTTGTTGATTGTTGAGGGTCGAGATTTTGGGTGCAGAGAGGATTTTCATTTTTCCCTGGCTGGCCATGGCGTCTAAAAGAAAACGTTCCTGAGTTTTAGCCACCCCGATCTGGAAAATCTCGCTGGCTGCGGTCTGTAGGGTTCCCAATCCAAGGGTGGCTTGTACTGCGGCTGCTCCTCCAGAGAGAGTGCCGGTAACTCCAGAGATGGCAGGGATGTAGCTCCAGTTTATGCCCATCTGGAATTGATCACTCAGTACGACTTCGATAATTTTGGCCTCGATTATCACCTGTCTCTGGATTGATCCATCGATGGCTTCCAGAAGCTGGGCAATGGCATTCAAGTTTTCCGGAAAGTCCCTGACAACTACTGTGGAAGCCATTTTATTAATGAAGAATTTTCCCTGGGGGGAGAGCATGTTTTTTAAACCTGCCTCTATCTCCGGCCACAGGTCTGTTGTGGTTTCAGTCTTGACTTCGGCGCTTACTTCTCTGGTCGTAGTCGTCAATTCCCGGGTGGTATCTCTGGTATCCGTCGGGATGTGGGTGGTCGTTCCTCCACTGCCCACGGTGCCTGCTACACGGGAAGTCCCTGTCCTTTTGGAGATGATGTAGTTAAGGGTAAACATGCGGGTTTCAATTTTGAGCTTCGATACTCTAAGGAAATCCCCATCCAGGGTATAACTCAGGTCCAGGGGCTTCAAGATAGAATCCAGGGCTTTAATGATCGTTACGTCTTTAAGCTCGACGGTGGCTTTTCCCGCGACATCGGGATCGATTATTAGGCTGATGTTACTTTCTTTGCATAGGGCGAGGAGGATTTCCCTGACGTCAGCGTCCCGCAGGGATAGAGAATAACGTGGTTTGGGTTTTTCTTCCAGTATCGGTTTCTTTTCAACCTGGATCATTGGCATTTCGGGAAGCTTCGCTTCCGGTGCAGCGGCTGACTTTGGTGGGGCCGGCGGCAGATGTGG
This sequence comes from uncultured Desulfovibrionales bacterium, assembly GCA_964435205.1. GTDB lineage: Bacteria > Desulfobacterota > QYQD01 > QYQD01 > QYQD01 > CAYSYZ01. Next base: position 1,347 of record CAYSYZ010000143.1, on the reverse strand, counting down.
CGCCTCCTTCTGAGGAACAGGGGCAACACACCCCAGGAGCAAAAAGAGCACCGGGCAGAGCAAGGCTCTTCGGGCCATCCTGTATTTCATGTTTTCTCTTTCTCCTGGTGCTATCAAAGCCTTACCCTATCCCGGGACAATCACCAATAACCTGAAAGACTTTTGATAGGTATGAGTCTGGTTCCTAAGTTATCATTCATTTTATACCTTATATAGGCTTCACTTATCTACATTAAAATTAACCAACTCTTTTGTGCACAGTCCTATTGTATATCTTAAATTCACAGGTTAACGTTTCGCTACGAATTCAGGCCCAGCGGCTTATTCTCCTTTGACGGTCAGGGAGATGGAAGCCTTGTCGAGCATAATTATTCTCTTTTGATCGCCTTTTTTGGTGACCACCCGATCTCTCTGGATATCTATCACTTTCTCGTTATTGATCTCATCGCCTATGGTTACGACGCGACTGTTTATGATAGCCAGCTTGCGGGAATTACTGAAAAAAATGGAATTGACCCTTAAGTCGGGAAGATCTTTTTCAGAAACCGTGACTGGGCTGACCTCTTCTTTTTTAAGGGGA
>CAYSYZ010000143.1:0-757 GCA_964435205.1 uncultured Desulfovibrionales bacterium | reverse complement strand
GGGGCAGCGCAAATGGGTTTTTTCCCCGAGCTTGTTCAGTCTCCAGCTTTTCGGCTGGTTCTTGTTCCTTTTTCTCGGGCGCTCGCACAAGGAGATCCGGGGCTGAAGCAAGCGGAGAACTTACCGGGCCAGGATTGCTAGAAGGGGCGGGGGTTTTCTTGAGAAGCGTGGAAATCCAATAGCCGGCTAATGCCGCAATGATGACGCCCATTATGGCTATACGCCAGTGCTCGGTTTTCATCTTTATTCTCTCCTCAAGCCACGTAAGAAGAAATCTGCAACAGGACATCTAAGCTCACGCCCATTTCATCATCCTCTTTCTTTAAGATTTGGAAATCCTCGACCACGGCCCATACCGTAGGGGCATGCTCCAAAGCCTGTAAAAAGTCGGCGAAGGCCTGGTACTGGGACCTGATTTGAATGCGAAAAGTAATCTTCTTCGGTCCAGCCGGTGTTTTGTCTACTTGCGCCGCGTCGGATTCGAGTCTTTCAAGCGGCTTAATGGACACCAAATTGAAGTGCAACCGGGAACTTTCCTGGGCCAGTTGCCTTATAATCTTTATTATCTGTTTTCCCGCCGGGTGCCGGGTCTCAAGGCACATCAATTTTTTCTGGTCCTGGACAATTTCTTTTTCTACCTCCGGCAGGTAGGGAATGATTTGCTTCATGACTGCCAGATCTGCTTCTACGGCCTGAATTTCTCTTTTTATTGCCTCCACTTTCTCTTTTTTCGGCTTATAAATAACCTGATAAAAGA
>CAYSYZ010000142.1:0-5231 GCA_964435205.1 uncultured Desulfovibrionales bacterium | reverse complement strand
CTTCTACGTAGCTACAACACGGGCCAAAAATGCACTTTACCTTAGCGGCCTCATCACAGAGCGTAAGGGTGAGTACAAGGCCACTAAATACTCTTTTCTGTCATATCTGCTGGCACACGACGGGCTAAGAACCCAGGTCAAATTTCTGCAAGATCCTGTCACTATGCCACCAAAAACTATAGCACCGGTTGTACCGTCCGCAGAGGAACTGCCTATGCCTATCTCTTTCCTCCCGGAAAGGCTGCCTTACACAGCAACTCCGCCCTCCAGCCTAAAGGGAGATTTGCATTTACGAGAAACAATCTCCGAAGTACCTACAAGGTGGGCTCCAAACGACTATAATTTGGCCCGTGGGACGGTAATCCACCGCCTCTTAGAGCACCTGACCAAGAGAGAAGCCCTTCCGACCGAAAGTGCCGTGGCTGCCGCCTTGCTGGCCGAGGGAGTAGATGAACATACGTCCGGTGGCTGGGCTAAAGGTATCCTGTCTGAAGTTGCGGCCTGCCAGAAGGAAAAATTCTGTTCATACATCCTTCGTGCTGACCATCCCTTTACCGCAAGTGAATGGGCCATCGAAGACCGGCCGGATGGAGGAACCGTACGGAGTGGTGTTCTTGATCGCGTCGTCTTCGATGGCCAGTATTGGTGGCTCGTTGACTACAAGACAGCCCCTCTGCCACCAGGGGTCACCGTCGAAGAATTCTTAAAAGAGCAGGAATCATGCTACCGTGAACAGCTCATAGCCTATCGTGACATGCTCATACATGGTAAACAGATCGATCCTGGGAATATACGGTTAATACTGTATTTTACGGCCATACCCAAGGCACACGAGATAGAAGGATGAGTATGGTAATTGAACGTTTCGGAAATTATAATTGTTATTTGTTAATCGTTAATTGTTATTCGAATAACGAATAACGTATAACACGAATGGCTGATGGTTAATGACAGCTCAGATAAAATAAACAGGATCTTTGGCCGGGATGGTCTCCTGGCTAAGTGCCTGCCTGGATTTGAGCATCGCTCCGGTCAGGAAAAGATGGCCAAAGCTGTGTTCGAAACCCTCACCCAAGGGGGAAAACTCCTGGTTGAAGCCGGAACGGGCATTGGCAAGACCTTGGCTTATCTTGTTCCGTCTGCTTTATGCAGACGTAAAGTACTCATCTCTACTGGCACTAAAAACCTCCAGGATCAAATTTTATCTAAAGAAGTGCCGTTTCTCCAACAATATCTCTTTCCGGGGCTCACTGTAGCCTGCCTAAAAGGTAGAAAAAACTACCTTTGCCTTCACAGGTGGAAGCGTCTCCAGATGCAGGGCGAGATACCACTTTCTGAACAGCTGGACATCTGGCCACGATTGAATGCCTGGTTAGAAAAGACAATAATCGGCGACAGGTCTGAACTGGCCTGGCTCCCCGACAATCACCCTCTATGGGACCAAATAAGTTCCTCATCCGAACAGTGCCTTGGATCAGCCTGTCCCGAGGCAGAATCTTGTTATATCAATCTGTTACGTAAGGAAGCAGCCAGAGCAGATATTATCGTAGTCAACCACCACCTGTTTTTCTCCGATATGGTGGTCCGTGACTCCGGCTATGGCGAGGTTATCCCTCGATATGAGGCGGTCATCTTTGATGAAGCACACCATATAGAAGACGTAGCCGCAACGCATCTCGGGTATTCCGTGAGCACCCACCGTCTCTTTGACCTCATACGGGATGCCGAACAAGAAATAAGTATCGGAACGCTTGCTCCAAAACAAAAGATGGCTGGCCTCAAAAAACTTTCACAACTGCGCAGTCATCTTGAGACCTTCTTCAGTTTACTGCCGGTCACTGAAGGAAGGCTCAGGATTCGCCGCCCTCTCAACTGCGAAACTATTCTGGCCCCGCAGCAAGAAACCATAGCCCGGGGATTGTCAGAGCAGGGCAGGATCACGGAAGACCTATCCGCAAAAAACGAGGTTTTTGCATCTCTCAGCCGGCGCTTTTTTGACCTGGCGAAGGACTTTATCTCCATTACCACCATGGAACAGCCAAATATGATCTGCTGGTTGGAGAAAAGGGAGCGTTCTGTGTTGCTGGCTGCATCTCCGCTTGACGTTACGTCAGCATTCCAGGCTAAGCTCTACAGCCATCTGCCAGCCCTTGTTTTTACCTCAGCCACACTCACCGTTCAGGCGAACTTTGATTTCTTAAAATCGCGTTTAGGCCTGAGCTCAGACACGAAGGACCTAGCCATTCCCTCACCTTTCGATTATGCCAAGCAGAGCCTGCTTTATATACCCAAAGACCTTCCCGAACCACAGTCACCATCCTTCTGCGCAGCCATTGCTCAAGAAATAGAAAGAATCTTGGATGCCTCTAGCGGTCGAGCCCTGGTTCTTTTTACGAGCTATCGCAATATGGAAAAAGTCTATAACGCTATTAAGGGGTCGCTCCCTTTCCCCCTTTTCATGCAGGGCGAAAAACCCCGCCCTATTCTCCTGGACCTGTTTCGGAAAGATATCCATTCAGTACTCCTGGCAACAAGCAGTTTCTGGGAAGGGATAGACGTCCCTGGAGAATCCTTGAGTTGTGTTATTGTGGACAAGCTTCCCTTTGGAACTCCTTCCGACCCAATCGTCGAAGGACGCCTTGAATGGTTAACCAGAGAGGGGAAAAATCCTTTCCGTGACTATCAACTACCCCTGGCCATACTCAGCCTGAGGCAAGGCTTTGGAAGACTGATTCGCTCAAATAATGATCGTGGTGCTCTGGCTATCCTGGATGTAAGAACCTTGAACCGAGAATATGGCCGTGCCTTCTTGCAAAGCCTTCCCGAGCTCCACGTCACCGACGATCTTGAAAGGGTCAGGCGCTTTTTTCTATCCGCCCCTTCCCCATAAGGTAAGGCCTTAAAACAGCCGGAATAACCACACTGCCGTCAGCTTGCTGGTAATTTTCCAGAATGCCTACAACTGTGCGGCCGATAGCCAGACCTGATCCGTTCAGGGTATGCACCAACTCTGTCCTGTTTTTACCGCGGCGGCGGAAGCGAATATTGCCCCGCCGGGCTTGAAAATCTTCGAAATTGCTACACGAGGATATTTCCCGGAACGCCCTCTGCCCTGGCAGCCAAACCTCGATATCATAAGTTTTTGCGGCCGCAAAACCTAAATCACCCGTACAAAGCTCAACTACCTGATAAGGTAACTCCAGCCGCTGCAAAACCTCTTCGGCATCCAGGAGCAAGATTTCAAGTTCTGAGTACGAATTCTCCGGAGTCGTTAACTTAACCAGTTCAACCTTGTTGAACTGATGCTGGCGAATAAGGCCACGGGTATCTTTGCCATAGGAACCAGCTTCAGCGCGGAAGCAGGCTGAATAAGCTACATACCGTTTTGGCAGGTCTTTCTCTTCCAGCACTTCGCCCTGGTGAATATTGGTCACCGGCACTTCAGCCGTAGGGATTAGATAATAATCCCACCCCTCCAATTTGAAGAGATCTTCCTTAAATTTAGGTAACTGACCAGTTGCCGTCAGCGCCGCTTCATTAACGATAAAAGGGGGCCAGATTTCCGTGTACTGATGCTGACTGACGTGAAGATCAAGCATGAAGTTTAGCAAGGCCCGTTCCAGCTGGGCACCGAGTCCTTTATATACAGTAAATCGAGCCCCGGCGACTTTAGCCCCCCGTTCAAAATCAAGAATATCCAGTTCCTCCCCTATGTCCCAGTGAGTTTTGGGCTCAAAATCAAAACGTCGAATATCGCCCCACCGTTTGATCACCGGATTATCGGTACTATCTTTGCCGACCGGCACACTCGAATGCGGCAAGTTTGGTGCGGACAGCATGATCTCTGAAAGAGCCCTCTCTTTTTCGTCAAGAAGCACTTCTAACTCTTTAATCTTATGGTTAACTGCCTTCATTTCCTCAACAAGGTGGTGGGCTTCCTGCCCCTCTTTTTTGAGCTGTCCGATCTCCTTTGAAACTATATTCCGCCGATTACGCAAGTCCTCAACATCCTGAATAATTTTGCGCCGTTCATGGTCAACAGCTACAAACTCGTCTAAAGAAATCTCAGAACCTCTTTGAAGCAATTTCTCTTTGATTAAGTCGATATTATCGCGAACAAATTTTAGATCTAGCATATAGCCTATCCTTCCTACATACGCAAAATAGGATTCGATTACCTGAGAGGTAACAAAACCTACCCAGCATGTCAAAATATTTTTCTACTTTACAACTAATCGTAATATGATGTAAGGCCTACTATAGATATAAAATTAATTGTCGATCCGAAGGATTTATAGACCATGTGCACTCAAGATATTTCCCTTTCATCATATATAGACCATACCTTACTTAAACCAACAGCAACGCAGGCAGAAATAAAAAAACTCTGTGAGGAAGCAATAGAATACCAGTTTGCATCTGTCTGCGTACCACCCTGCTATGTAAAGCTTGCCGCAGGTGTACTAAACGGGACATCTGTTGCAGTAGGAACCGTCATTGCTTTCCCTCTTGGCTATAGTACGTCCGCTACCAAGGTCAAAGAGGCACAAGAGGCGCAGCAGCTTGGAGCACAAGAGATCGATATGGTCATCAATCGAGGATGGATAAAAGACGGCCTCTACCAGTTGGTCGTTGAGGAAGTGCATGAAGTAGCACAAGTTTTGCCCAACATGATTATAAAGATCATCATGGAATTATGTGACCTGACCGAACAAGAAAAAAGAAAAGTCGCTACTGTTCTACTTGAAAGTGGTGCCCATTTCCTTAAAACATCCACCGGCCTGGGCAAAGGAGGAGCGACAATCAAGGACGTAAGCCTGTTGGCAGACATTTGCCGCGGCCAAATGAAAATTAAGGCGGCTGGTGGAATCCTCCATGCCTCCGAAGCAGCGGCCTTCATAAGAGCCGGGGCATCGCGTATCGGCACATGTTCTGCAGTACGAATTATGCAGGAGTCATCTGCTTTTCGGTAGTATTCTTACCTCTAACTTCCCCTTTAAAAGCTCCTCAAACCTCCGAGCATCCGCCTCCGTACCGACGATAGATGCATAATGCATGGGAATGGCTACGGCCGGCTTAATGGCCAGGGCCGCCTCTACTGCTTCTTCGGCAGTCATGACATACGTGCCGGAGACCGGCAGAAGGGCAATATCAGCCTTTATAGCCTTCATATCCAGGGTAAAATCCGTATCGCCTGCATGGTAAATACGCACGCCATCTACAGTAACAAT
>CAYSYZ010000141.1:0-5303 GCA_964435205.1 uncultured Desulfovibrionales bacterium | reverse complement strand
AAGAGGCCTCCGATGACCGGGAGAATTACAAAAAGGCCAGGATGCACAGCATCTTCGAATATATGTCCATTGCTGCAAACACAATGGCTGAGCCGCAGTATAGGTATGAGTTAAAACCACTGGACGACAACGCAGAGAACTCTTTCCCCCGGTATAGAAGCGACCTGACTCCAAAAGATGGGGAAAAACTCATAACCTCTTATGGAGAACTCTGGGATGCCTTCAAGGAGGAGTTGGAAGGTTTAAACTGCGAAAACATTAACAACTTTACTGTCTTGCTCCTCTCGCTTTTGGAGAAATACACCTGGTGCATACCAAGCTCGACGATGCAACGGCCTGATATTTCACTCTTTGATCATGCCAAGACAACTGCTGCCATTGCTGCTGCGGTCTATCTTTATCACGCTGATAAAGGTGACACTGATACAGCACGACTCTTCATTAATGATGAAGAGAGGAAGTTTATTCTTTTGGCGGGAGATATATCGGGCATTCAGAACTACATATTCAATATCAAGAACGTCGGCGTCGGCGGGACAGCCAAGAGGCTACGGGCCAGGTCTTTTTATCTTTCGGCTGTTGCAGATATTGCAAGCCACAGGTTGCTCCATTCATTCGGGCTTACCCTCACAAACCTGCTGATGTCATCCGGCGGCAAGTTTTATCTGCTTCTGCCCAATACCGGCAGTGCTGTGAAGATTGTAAACGACCTCCAAGCGGCCTTTGATGACTGGTGCATCAATACCTTGAACGGTGAGATCAGCTTGAACATTGCGTACGTTGATTTCAGTTGTAAGGATTTTATGGAGTTCAACGAAGTACTCAAAAGAATCAATGCCAGGTTGCAGCAGGCTAAGAACGAACCCTTCAGGAAATACTTCACCGCAGAAGCAGGATGGAAGGAAGACCGATTTCTGTTTCAAGAGAGAAGGTTTGAGAACGAGGAGAGTTTGTGCGTCAGTTGCGGGAAGTTTCCGGGAGAAAAGAGGGATGAACAGCAAATAGTAATGTGCGACCACTGTTTCGATGACGTAAAACTGGGGCAGGAACTGACAAATGCCCGCGGCATCCAATTTTTTGCCGGCAGCACTGCCGGGAGATACAGGGCACTTGATTACTCCTTCTCGGTAGTAAAAGAAGACTCAGAACCCTCCAGAGACGCATATCTGGTTTACCAGCTCAATGACTGGGATTTCGGCAGTAAAGATGCAGCCCTGAAACCAAAATATTTTGCCAATTACATCCCGGTCTTTGACGAAAGCGGGTGTATAGGATGTGAAAAGGATGGTTGCAAGGAGCAGGGTAGCGTTCATGCCGGGACCCCCAGGTTCTTTACCTGTATTGCGGAGGCGAGCCAGGGGAAAAGGATGTTGGGAGTCTTTAAGGCGGACGTGGACAATCTCGGTTTGATATTCATCAATGGATTCAGAAAAGGAGAGAAATCCATCTCCCGCATAACGACACTGAGCCGTTTACTCGACACTTTCTTCACGGGGCATTTGGACAGATTGTTACGGCAGGAGTTCAACCATATCTATACCGTTTACGCCGGTGGCGATGACCTCCTGGTACTTGGGCCATGGGATCAGGTGATCAGGTTTGGAATAAGGCTTCGCGAAGAATTTTCTGCATTTTGCTGCCATAACCGGTTTTTTACTCTTTCTGCCGGAGCGGCAGTGGTTAAACCGAAGCTGCCGGTTTATGCATGCGTGGCAAATGCGGACAGGCTGCTCAAAAAGGCCAAGCACGAAAAAGCGCTCGGTGAGGATAAACCAAAGAATCAGTTGGCCGTCCTCGACGATTGCTTTAAATGGGACAAAGCCGAAGCAATCATGGCAGAAGGGGAAAAACTAAAGAACTGGCAGTCAGAAAAGAGTGTTTCAATGGGCTTTATCCGCCAATTGCTCTATAGCAGCGAAATGTATAGGCAGTTCCGGCAAACCGGAGAAACGCGGTGTTTAAAGTATATTCCGTTACTGGCATACAATATCAGCCGAAACATCAAAAAAAATGAAGTAGCGCAATGGGCGCAGGATTTGCTGGATACGGCAGACCCGAAACACAAACTGAATAATTTAGCCTTTATTGCGAACTATTCCATGACTATGAACAGGAGTTGACCATGAAAGACTGGAAGACGGATCTGCGCAAATACTCGGCAGGTACAGGAGGTGGCGCTGTGAAAAAGTGTAAATGCGGGAAGACGATTAATAATCCTAAATATGATCTTTGTTATGACTGTAGCCAGAGGGCTCGAGGTACTGAATCCGCGCCACATCCTGCCAAATTGCCCGATGGGTATCTGGATGGAGGGTATTTTGATGAGAAGAATGGTAAGAAATATATCAAGGAAGCTGTCTTCATTTCGTGGGCAAAAGATGTGAGCGCTGCACTGAGGCAGCAGGGAATGTCTCCAACTGCAATAAGGAATTTCTTCAATAAGCTGCGTGCTGTTGAGTTCAAGCATAAGGTCAGCAAAGACTTTGATCTGGCGAGACAAGATATTTTTTCCTTTTGTCGTGATGTCAAATACACTGAAAACCGGGGTGTGACACCGGCATTGTTTACTGCGTTTATCGAACGAAATGTGGAACTCGCGAAGCAAGACCCGTTACACTTCAAGGCATTCGTGGAACATTTTCAGAGCGTAATTGCCTATTACAAAGATAAGTAACCTATTCTCAAGGAGGAGCAGATGAAGCTGATGAGCTATAGTAGAGTAAAAGGTGCTTTAAGGTGTGAGTCAGGGTTAAGAGTAGGCGGATCAAAAGAAGCCTTAGAAATTGGAGGCATGGATAATCCGATAATCCGACATCCAATTACTGGGTTACCGTATATCCCTGGCTCTTCCCTTAAAGGAAAGATCAGATCATTACTCGAGATAAAGTATTCAGAAAGAACACAGGCTTCGGGTCGGCCCTGCGACTGTGGCACTTGTGAGATATGTAAACTCTTTGGGTGCGGTAACCCTAAAAACTCCAAGGAAATGACGAGGTTGCTATTCAGAGATGCAATGATCGCCAAAGATTCTGAAGACATGCTAAGGGAAGCCCAGGCTGAAAAGGGATTAAACTTTGCTGAGGTTAAAAGTGAGAACTTGATTGACAGAAAGACTGGAATAGCGGGACACGGCGGCCCAAGAACACAGGAGAGAATTCCAGAGGGAAGCCAGTTCGAGTTTGAATTGAGTATCAGGATCTTTGAGGGCGATGAAAAGGAGAAAATAAAGGCTAAGATCAAGGAAGGTCTTGATCTGTTGGAAAACGACTATCTTGGAAGTTCTGGTTCGCGAGGATACGGTAAGGTGAAGGTACTAAACAGAACATTTGACGGCCAACCATTTTGAGGCTTCTTATGCGCACGTACCTTATTGAACTGTCCGTTGCATCGGGGTTTATTACCCCCTGGCATTCCGACACCATATTTGGTCATCTATGCTGGGCCGCGGAAAGACATGACGTCTTCGATACCTTTACCGGGGCAGCCGGATTAATTGACCTCCACAAAGGCGGGAATCCGCCTTTGATTTTGTCGGATGCCTTTCCTACCGGATTCCTTCCAGCCCCGGCCGACCTGAAAGAGTTCTTCTACCAGAGAAGGAAAGGAGAACTGGACACAGACAAGTATTCTTTCCTCAAGAAGGTAAAGGGAATTGAGTATATAACTCTCGATCAGTTCCGAAGCTATCAGCGAGGAGAGTTGTTTGAACTCGGAGAAAGTGATGCTCAGATAATCTCGGCGTTTACCCTGCACAATCAGATAAATCGGCTGACCAACACCACAGGAGAAGAGGGAAGCCTCTTCGAGCTTGAAGAGCGGTTTGTAAAAGGCGGAAAGCTCAACATCTACGCCAGAATCCGTGAAGGATTTGAGAAGGACGCCAATAGGCTGTTCGAGCTTTTTGCCTCAGGAGGGTTCGGCAGGAAAAAATCCAGCGGCAAGGGGGCCTTCAAGATTTTGGGCATTAGAGAGTTTGATAACTTGGATGGTGTGGAAGAGCCGGGGAGATACCTTTCTCTTTCTCATTTTGTCCCTGCGCAATCCGATCCAACGGAAGGCGTATATAAAGTAATGGTGAAGTATGGGAAACTGGGGGAAGAAAGATCGGTGGGTGGCAATCCTTTCAAGAAACCTCTGCTGATGATCAGGCCGGGAGCGGTTTTCACGACAGACAACTTCAGACCCTATTATGGCCGAATGGTTGAGAATATCACTTACTTCAACAGTGAAGTGGTTCAGTATTGTTTTGCCTTTGCAGTACCGGTAGGTGCATGGCAATAGCGACCGGATCTTACGGAATTAAGGCTGCATGTTTTGTTGGTAGAAGATGAAGAACTTGGGAACATCATTGAATTTTTCTTAAACAGAGGCATAGGTTATGAAAACCGTACTTGTATCCCTTGTCAGTGACCACACCATTCCTAACATCCTCGCCATCATGCATTTCAAGCCGGACCAACTGCTGTTCATATCGACAGAAGAAATGGAAAAAAAGGGGAAAACCCTGTCTATCCTGAAGACACTTGAGAGCTTGGGGCTAGGGTACCAGAGTGATCCCTTGATAGTTCAGGAAGACTCCATCCTGGATTGCCACAAGAAGATATCTCAATGGATCGAGGGAAACGAAGATGCCGAGTTTATTGTCAATCTGACTGGCGGCACCAAAATCATGTCTATTGCGGCCTATGAGTTTTTCAAAGATTACGGGAGCAAAATGATCTATATCCCCATCCCGAAAAACGAATTCATAATGCCATTCCCTAAGAGAAATCCTGGCAAACCTGTGCCGCTGAGTACGAGGTTGACTGTTGCCCAGTATCTGACCGCTTACGGTCTCAGGGTGGCAAATGAGGAAAAACTGAAAACGTACCATGAGGAAGCACTCGCGAGAAAAGATATTTCAAAATCGATTGTTGAAAGCTACGAGAAGGTCAAAAACCTGCTAGTCTGGTTTAGCGGGAATTTGAGGGAATACCGCTCGAAGAAGAAATATACCCTTACGGGTGTTTTTGAAGGTGCTCATGAAAAAGAGGTCCGACTTCTATCAAATCTATGCATTGACTATGATGGCCATACCGTTTCGAAGAGCCTTGAGCAGTCAGAGATCAGATACCTGACCGGAGGATGGCTCGAAGAATTCTGCTTCGTTCAACTTGTGCAATGGGTTGGTCGGGGTATAGATGACGCAGTCACGGGGCTCCAACTGAGAGACGCTCAGGGAAGGAACAATGAATTTGACATTATGTTTACCAGGGACAACGCACTCTATTTTGTTGAGTGCAAGTCTCTTGACCAGCATGACG
>CAYSYZ010000140.1:0-5367 GCA_964435205.1 uncultured Desulfovibrionales bacterium | reverse complement strand
CGGTGTTCACCGTGCCAAAGGAGAGGTGGTTGCCGGCTAACAGGCGTGACGCCAGATCTTTCATTTGGGCCAGGGCATCGGGAATAAAACTGGCCGGTAGTTCTTCCGTTCCGATTTCCAGGAGTAACTCATGAGTCATGGTACCGCTCTCCGCTCTATTTCCTTATGTGATACTAATGCTGGTTGAATAAAGGCGGCTTTGGAATACAAAAGAGAAGCCCTGTTCAATTCTGGCCGACATATTTTTCAGCGACTGCCTTGGCCAGGTTTCTCACCCGAGCAATAAAATGCGTCCTTTCGGTGACGCTGATGGCCTTTCGCGCTTCAAGAAGGTTGAAGGTATGGGAACACTTCAAGCAGTATTCGTAGGCAGGCAGGACCAAACCCTTTGTGATCAGCTTCAGGGCTTCTGCTTCATAGGCATCGAATAATTTCAGGAGCATGCCAATATCTGCTTCCTCGAAATTATATCTGGAAAACTCAAATTCAGTACGGTGGTGAATGTCACCGTATAGAACGCCGTTTCTCCATACGATATCGTAAACATTATCGATTTCCTGTAGATACATGGCCAGTCTTTCCAGTCCGTAGGTGATTTCTACCGAAACTGGGTGGAGGTCCAGGCCACCTGCCTGCTGAAAGTAAGTAAACTGAGTAATCTCCATCCCGTCCAGCCATACTTCCCAGCCAAGGCCCCAGGCTCCCAACGTTGGTGACTCCCAGTCGTCCTCCACAAAACGGATGTCATGTTCCTTAGGGTCTATGCCCAATACCTCCAGACTCCTAAGATAGATGTCCTGGATGTCCAGCGGAGAAGGTTTTAGAATTACCTGAAACTGGTAATAGTGCTGGAGACGATTGGGGTTTTCGCCGTAACGGCCGTCTGTTGGACGCCTGGATGGCTCAACATAGGCTACCCGCCACGGGTCAGGCCCCAGAACGCGGAGAAACGTAGCCGGATGGAAAGTGCCGGCGCCAACCTCAGTATCTATGGGTTGCTGGATGACACACCCCTGGTCTGACCAGAATTGTTGTAAAGATAAGATTAGGGTCTGAAAGTCCATAAAAATCGCTTCCCGGTTACAGAGAGACTTTTTATTACCATCATCCGTAAGCAAAGTCAATTACGGGTGGTCATAATTGGTTGTTGTCTGATCTTTCTCGCCGGTAGGACGTTGAACATGCATAGCGAGCGCATACTATGTCTATACCTTGCATACGGAGATTCCCCGTCCGCCTAGGCGGACTGCGGGGAGCTTGAAAACCTATATGATCCGCCTAGAGAAAAGTCAAGAAGGCGGTAATAGAGTTATGCAACTTAAGAAACAACGTTATATATTAGGCGATCAATAGGTTACACCTCAAACGGTGACACAGAAAAAAATAATTATTCAGATACCCAAAAAAATGTCCTCCTGCTAAGAAGAAAAAGAATTTTCCCCAAAATTCAACAATTCCTAACAGGAGGACGGAAAGATGAATAGCGATGATTTGGATGTTAACAGGGTTAGAGTATTTCGTCAATTGAAGAAGGAAATCCGAGGGTCGAAAGATTATCTGATTGTGGGCATTGATATAGCCAAGGACAAGCATAATGCTTTTTTCGGTACAGCCCAGGGCAAGACACTTTGGCGACGGCTGGTCTTTGACAACAGCATGGAAGGTTTTGAAAAGCTTCGTAGCCAGGTAAATGTCCTCAAGGTGGAACATGATCTCAAGAAGGTGGTGTTTGGTATGGAGCCTACAGCGAATTACCATAAACCCTTGGGAGAGCATCTAATTGGGTGGGGAGAGGAAGTAGTTCTGGTAATGCGGTAAAACATAACCGCCAGTTAATGGATGGTCGCTGGGATAAACACGATACGAAGGATTCAGCCAATGTAGCGGATCTGATTTCACAAGGGAAATGCTTGTACTACGATTACCCATTAATTGTCTTAAGAGATTTAAGAGCCCTGTTGGCGTTTAAGAGGCGGCTGAAGAAAGAGGAGCACAGTTATAAAGTTCGTATCCGCAATAATCTCTTAGCCAAGCATTTTCCGGAAATGGATTTCTATTACAAGGATACGTTGGAAGGTCTGGCCATCGTGAGATGGAGCCCGGATCCCCGAAAGATTGCCGGCATGGAATATGAGGCATTTTGCCAGTTAGTTGCTCCTGGCAAAAGAGCCGCACGAAAAGACTCTCGGCTACAGGCGATCTGGACGAAAGCACATGATTCGATCGGTTGCGAAGCGGGAGAGACATTTGGTCTTGAGGCCGAGCTTATGGTTAGCGGACTGAAAGAAGTCAGGAAAACGATTAAAGCGGTTGAGGCCAAAACCCATGAAGTTTGTTCCCATTTCTCAGAGTATAAATATCTTTTGAGCATTCCCGGCTTTGGCCCTGATGTGGCTTCCAAGGTTTTAGGAGTCCGCCGCGGCGGAGTAATCCATTTCGTTTTGAAAATGGAAGTCAGGTCTTAAAGCTGACCGGCTATGATTTGTGTGCCGATCGTACCGGAAAGAGATCGGATAGCGCCGTACCGGTTATATCTAAAGGAGGGAAAGCCGATCTTCGTTATGCATTGTATCAGGCGGCACAGGTTGCGTCTACAAGCAACAAGGACTTTCGCTACTACTACATCAACCAGCTTCAAGGAAGAGAACGGGAGAAGGGAATTAAGACTAAGAGAAGGGTAAAACTGGCGGCCAAGATGCTGATAATCGCCTGGACTCTGATGAAGAAGAAGGAGACATTTAACCCTGATTGCTTGAAAAAAGATAAAAAATCTCCGAATGATTTGCAGAAGAGCCCGGCAAACAACGTTGGGGCAAATGACCTCGGGAGGGACAGTAAGGGGCCTCAAAAATGACACTGACCCGATTTTGTCCGCCAGCAGAGGCGGCGCAAACCTTGCGCCGCCATTAGGTGCCAAAGAGCACGGGGGACTGGAGCTGCTTTAATGGGTGTTTTTGTTGCGGCTTCAGCGCGGACACAAAATGATTCTATAGCGACGAGAGAGCCCGAGCACGAACGTTGAGACACATGATCTCGGGGGGGACAATACAGGGCCTCTCACCAAATTCTGTAAGTCTGGATAAGGGATGCTTGGTGGCCGCCTGACATGCGCGACCTGAATGGCTTTCAAGGCTAACAGGCCCGCACGCAAGTCAGGCAGGCATGCCGGATACAATATAACGCTGAGATACAGAATTCGCTTTTGGTGAGAGTTCGTCGTAAATAAACTACAGGGCTCAAGGAGCATAGGGATACGTCTGCGCTAAAGTAGCGTCGATCTAAAATGTCCCAAAAAATAAAATACTTACAAATTAATCATTTTCTTCTTGACAGGGGGCAATATAGAATGTCCCGCTGATCCTATCCGGCACAAGGTGCCTATCTGCGGTCAGTCGTCGGCGGCCACATCAGGTACTACGGTGTGCCTGGTAACGGGCCTTCCCTTGCAGCTTTTCGCAAAGAAATTTGCTTGCGATGGGCCAAGGTTTTGAAGCGCCGTAGCCAGAAGCACAATCTGACTTGGAACCGGATGGAGCGCCTAATAGCCAGGTGGATTCCACTCGCTCGTATTTGTCATCCCTATCTTTTACAGCGCTTTGGCGTTATTACCTGAGGCAGGAGCCCGGTGCGGGAAATCCGTTCGCCGGGATCTGTGCGGGGGATGCTGGGTAACCGACATTCCTACCGCGACCCTTTTACTTTTATGTTTCTATGAGAGTCCGCTCAAATCCTCCGGCATCCGGGGCCAGTTATGCTGCTTCTGCCGCCTGTCTCCGGGATCACCTGTATCTGTGTGTCGATGCGCTCCTTGAGTGCCGTGACATGCGATATCACGCCGATTAACTTGCCGTCCTGCTGCAGTCCCGCAAGGGTCTCCAAGGCTGTTTCAAGTGCATCTTCATCGAGGGTCCCAAACCCTTCATCAAGGAAGAGCGAGTCAACCCGCACATTCCGGCTTGCCATATGAGAAAGGCCGAGCGCCAGGGCAAGGCTCACAATAAAGCTTTCACCGCCGGAAAGATTTTTCGTGGAACGGATCTCACCCGCCTGGTAGTTGTCGATGACATTCAGCTCCAGCGGTTGTGATGAGTCGCGTATGAGCAGATAGCGATCCGACATCTTCCTGAGCTGGCGGTTGGCATGCGCTGTCATCATCTCGAATGTCAGACCCTGTGCAAAGTTCCGGAATTTCTTTCCGTCGGCTGAGCCGATGAGTTGATGCAGGTCATCCCAGCGTGCGCATTCCTTTTTCTGGGTTTCAATGCTCTTTATGCGTTCCTGCTGCTTTTCCCTTAGTTTGTCGTTTTCACTTAAACTCTTTATGATTCCGCCAATATCAAGTCTTATCTGTTTCAGTTCTGAATCACAGGCGCTTATGTTTTCTTTAAGCGCCTCAATGGATTGATCTGTCAGGTTTTTTTCACGCTCGGATGCAAGCGCCTCCGACCTGTCCTTCCGACGGGCGTCAAGTTCCGTTTTTTCCTTGATCAGGCGTTTCTCTTCGTCAGCGAGGATGTCCCGCTCTTCTTCACTCAGGCGTGATGAAAGGTAGTCTGCCTCGTCTTCAAATCCTGCCATTTTGATCCGCTCCATCAGTTTCGGTTCAGCCTGCGCCAGTTCCTTTGCCCGATTTCCTATTTTTACTTTCAATAAATCTATTTTCTCTTTCAGGGCACTGATCTCTTTTTCAATTTGCCCATATTCTTCGCGTGCTTTTTCAAAAACTTTACCCGCCTTATCCACGGCGTCCGCCAGATGTTTTTCCTCTTTGTCAGCGTTCTTCTCTCCGAAAAGTTCCCGGCGTGAAGCACACAATGATTCATACTCCATCTTTAGATCGTCACGATCTTTGCGCCTTGCCGCCAGATCTTGTTCGAGGTTACTCAATAGGACCTAGGGGGACGGAGTTAGTTTAATAGCTTAACCTCATTTTTCTTGGCAAATCGTTCACCCCGTTGGATAGCCTGGGATACAGAAGGCCGGCTGATATTGAAATACCGGGCCAGCTCCATTCCGGTAAGGCCGAGTCGCGTATGCCCTAGATAACAAATTAACCCCTTGGCATAGGAAAGATTGTTGGCCCGCCCTTTTTTCCGTATATCCTCAGGATCAACCGACAACATCTCGCAGACTTCGGTAACCAGACGTTGCAGATTCCAGCCCTGCATTTTCAACTTCTCCCGGTGAGTCAATGACTCCTCCGCCGCTCGTAATACCGCATTGACAAATTTGCCATCCCCTAATATCCGTTCATCGCCTCGCCAATACTCCCCAGCCCGTTTCAAATTCATCACTCCTTCCCAGCCACCGGCACTGCGGCGCAACCCGCCCCCGGTCAGCTCCTCTCGGCGGCCCATGGCAATGCCG
>CAYSYZ010000139.1:0-5452 GCA_964435205.1 uncultured Desulfovibrionales bacterium | reverse complement strand
GCAGCGGGGAATGCGCTCGCTATGCATGTTCAAGGACGAGCAAACGGCTGCTCTCCTGCGCTTTATCCTGGCTCCGCAAACTGTCCCGGCTGGGAACATGAAAAACACGTCCTCACCAGGGGCGGCTTTTTTTATTGAATTATGGCCGGAAAAATGTAACATTTTACCAACCATTACACGTAACCTATGCTTAAGTATTTTGAAAGACTCACACACCGGAGAGAAAAACCTCCCTCTCACCTAAAGGCCGATCTAAAGGCGAGGTTTAAATTAAAATATGCCAACTTCCGCGAGCTTATTTCTTCTAATGATGAAGTCCTCGTAATTATTACCGATCTTGAAGAAACATTGACCGGCCGCCATGTCTTCGGTATGGCCTACATCCGGTCCGCAGCTACAAGGGCCACCTTCCATGCCTTCCGCATGGTCAAAAACCTGAATATTATCTCCGGAGACAAATACCTCTCCCTTTATGACTCTCTGGAAAAAATAAACGAGAATATACGCGCGGAGCTCTATCGAAAAAAGGAGATACCGGCAACCTCACTGGTTATCCCCTACACCGCAGTTAATAAGGATATGATCGATAGTGTCGGCGGTAAGAATGCCCACCTGGGCGAGATCAAGAACCGGGTCAATTTGACTATACCCGACGGCTTCATCATTACCACCCATGCTTACCAGTACTTCCTGGAAGAAAATGACCTCCAGGACGAAATCAACAAGAGAAGCCTGCAGTTAAATCTAAGTGACCCTCGGGCCGTGGAAAAATTAAGCGAAGAGATCCAACGGCTGATCATTACGGCTCAGGTCCCCGCAAAGCTGGAGGAGGCCATACTTAACGCTTATCGCGAGCTTGCGGACAGGTTGGGCTATGAGCCGCGGGTTTCTTTGAGAAGCAGCGCCATCGGCGAAGACAGCGAGCTCTCCTATGCCGGACAATATCTCTCCGCCCTGAATGTATCGCCCGACAAGATAATCCAGACCTATAAATACATTATTGCCAGTCTTTATACACCGCGGGCCATCTTCTACCGTTTGAATAAGGGCATCCGGGAAGAAGACACGGCCATGAGTGTGGGCTGCCTGGAAATGGTCGACTCGCAGGTCAGCGGCGTGGTCTATTCCCGCCATCCTTACAGCCCCATTGAGGACAGCATCATTATCAACGCTGTGTGGGGCCTGGGACCGTATGCAGTCGACGGGACTGTCCAGCCGGATATCTACATAGTCAGCAAGGACGAAAATCTAACCGTTCTCGAGGCGAAGACCCCGGTGAAGCAGGTCCAGTTGCACAGCGAACCTGGAGGGGGAATCAGGGAGATCTCCGTTCCGGATGAACAGAAAATGCAGTCCTGTCTCAATCCTGCCGAAATCCGTTCCCTGGCCCAGGCCGTCTTAGCACTGGAAAGGCATTTTCACTCAGCCCAGGACGTTGAATGGGCTCTGGACGCCGAACGGCGTTTGATCATTCTGCAATCCCGGCCGCTAAGGATTTCTGCTTATGAAAAGAGCGGCCTTAAAGACGCCTATGCAAAGATATCCGGCTACCCGGTATTAATCGAAAAAGGATCTATTGCCTACCCGGGTGTCGGCCACGGCAAGGCTTACCATGTCTATAGGGATGAAGACATGGCTAATTTCCCCGAAGGAGGGATTCTCGTAACCAGGCATTCTTCGCCCAAGTTCGTACGCTTGATGAATAAGGCCAGGGCCGTGGTGACCGATGCGGGGGGAATCACCGGGCACATGGCTTCTCTGGCCAGGGAATTCAAGGTCCCGACCATCCTGGGAGCCCACATGGCCACACAGAAAATAACACCCGGGATGGAAATAACGGTTGATGCCTACACGGGACGGGTCTATCAGGGTGAGGTTCAGAAACTTATCCAGTTAGAACATGTCCAGGAAACTTACATGAAGAATACCCCTATATATCAGGTGCTGGAAAGGGTCTGCCGCCATATCACTCCGCTCCATCTGACCAATACCGAAGACAGCACTTTTGCCCCTCCATTCTGTACGTCCCTCCATGACATCGCACGCTATGTCCACGAAAAGTCCTTTTCGGAGATATTTAAGATCAGCGATACCCTGAGCCACGAAGAAGACGTGGCCATTCACTTGAATGTGTTACTGCCCATAAATCTGTACATTATCGATTTAGGAGGTGGGTTGCACCCTGAAAAGACCTACGAGGGGGGACAGGCAAATATGGAGGATATCACCTCTGTCCCGCTTAAGGCACTACTCAGGGGCATGACTCACAAAGATATCCGCTGGTATGAACCGCGGCCGGTAGATTTAAGGGGTTTTCTATCGGTCATGGGCAGGCAGATGCTCGAGGCTCCTGCACTCGGACGCAGATTGGGCGACAAGAGTTATGCTATTATCTCCGATAAGTATCTAAATTTCAGTTCACGGGTCGGCTATCACTTCTGCACCATTGACAGCTACTGTGGCCTGACTCCTAACAAGAATTATATCAGCTTCCGTTTCAAGGGAGGGGCAGCCGACGACATCCGCCGGTCGAGAAGGGCCAGGGCCATAGGAAGCATACTGGAGAACCTTGGGTTTACGGTGGACGTAAAAGGAGACTTAATTAATGCCCGCATCAAGAAATATGAGCAGGCGGTAATAGAAGAGAAGCTGGATATGCTGGGGCGACTTAACCAGTTCATGCGCCAGATGGATATGTTGATGTCCAGTGAACCGAGTGTGGCCTGGGTAGTTCAAGCCTTCGTGGAAGGCAATTATAATCTAGACGAGTTTTTCAAGAAAAAAACCGGCAATTGATTTTTGGAGGGCAGGTCGAAGGCTTACCGAAGAGCGTATTTATCCCCGGGTTCAAACCTGGGATGTTGGCGGTTATTCTAGCTTTATGGGCAAGGTGATAGTAACCGTGGTTCCCTTCCCTTCTTTACTCTGGATGGAAATTTCGCCCCCATGATCCTCTATAATTTTGCGAGAAACTGCCAGCCCCAAACCGGTACCTCTTTTCTTAGTCGTAAAGAACGGATCAAATATCTTCTCTGTAACTTCAGGAGATATACCGATGCCGGTATCCACTACGGAAATCTTAATATAATCACCATCGCGCCAGGAAGAGATGGTGAGCTTACCACCATCAGGCATGGCCTCAAGGGCATTCTTCATGAGGTTAATCAATACCTGTCTTATCTGGTGCGGATCAAAAAATGTAGATGGCAAACTGCCATCCAGAGATTTCTCACAGCCAACGCCCGTTTCCTTCAGGCCGCTATTGAGAAGTGCCAGCGTGCTCTCAATTATCGTATTGATATCCTGTAATTCCTTTTGAGATTTGGAAGGTCGCGTGAAGTCCCTGACCTCTGTCAGCATCGACTCCAGGCGCTTGGCCTCGTCCTGTATGATCTTCAATTTTCTGCGGTTATCATCCTCTTCCGACAGGGACTTTTCCACCTGGCCTGCAAATCCACCCATAACCATCAAAGGGTTCTTTATTTCATGAGAAAGATAAGCCGCTGCCTCTCCGATGGCTGCAAAACGCTCCGACCGGATGAGTTTCTTCTGCATCTCGATAAGTTGCCGCATGCCATCCTTGACCTTATCCCTTTCCTGCCTCACCTCTGCCTCGGAACGCCTCAAATCAGTGGTCCTGTTGTCAACTTCTTCCTGCAGGATCCGCGACCAGCGAAGTGAAAAATATATAGCCACAGCAAGGCAGAAAAAAACAATCCCTTGCACGACACCGACGATTAACCATTGCCTTACGACCAGTGACTCTATGATCCCATAAACTTCGGTCACTGGTGCAACAAGAGCCACCGACCAAAGGTTCCAGGTGTCGTCTTCCCTTGAAAAAATGATCGGGGTATAAGTGAACAATTTCTTCACCTCACCGAGTACACCCCTGTGCCACCCCGATATATACCAGCCGGTACCCTCCTCACCTTTTAGCAGGTGATTTCGCACGGCCTCGTTTATCGCCTCATAAGATATTCGTGGATTCCTTCGTTGCCTGATCGTAAAGGAATCCTCACCGATAAAGGTGTCCTCATAGTGGCTCAAGAAAAACCCTTTGTGATCAATAACCCAGGCATAGCCTGTCTTCCCCGAACGGACGTCCCGGGCGTATCTCATGGCAATGCCTATCGGGTCAACGACCATAAAAGTCAGCCCCTCAAAATGGTATTCGGAATGGCCTGTTTGCTGAACACCAGGTTTATAGGTCGGCGTGGCCATGATCATCAGCCAGCGGCCGGTGAAAGGTCCGACAGTCGGGGCAAAGGTTCGACTGATAATCGTCTTTCCGCGATTTTCGCGATTGGTTGCCCATTGCCAATAAGGAGTGTAATCAATACCCAGTTCCCTGCCGGCAGTCGAGCCTGCCTCGCCGAACAGAACGCTAACCCTGCCTTCCCGGTTGAGATGACCGACTGCCGCCACGTTCATCTTGTTAAGGAGCTTGAAAAGGGCAGCGTCGTGCGCCCTTATGTCTGCCGCCTTTTTATCACCCTGTTCCGAAAATTGATTAAGTTCGCATAAATAGGTCTCGAGAAAATCGAAGTGCTCACGGATAGCATGAGCTATTTTTCTGGACAGTATAAGCTGCTGACGGTTGAACTGATCAATTACCGTCTTTTCTATCTCTTTATTGGCACTGTAGGCTAAATAGCCAATAATGACGGAAATGAGAACGAAGGCGCAGATGGCAATGATGATGAACTTTTTGGCTCTTATGTCTAGCTGCCTCTCAGATCTCTATTATTTTAGCTAACATAGTATGAATATTTGGTTATTTTATCAAGTCTAAATATTTGTAGAAAAAAAGTTGCAAAGCAAATATCCTAAAATAGTTCTAAAACGATCAGGAGGCGTTATGGATGCTCTCTACTGGTATTTTCCAGTCTCTAGTGTAAAAACCTGGGTCCTCCTGCCGCCGCTGGTAGCATTCATTGTGTCCTTTTTTACCTCTATGGGTGGTATCTCGGGCGCTTTTCTATTCCTGCCATTCCAGGTTAGCGTTTTGCATTTCACCAGGCCATCAGTAAGCGCTACGAACTTCGCCTATAATATAGTGGCCATCCCGAGCGGGGTTTATCGCTACCTCAAAGAAGGCCGCATGGCCTGGCCCCTTACCTGGGTTGTGATAATCGGGACACTGCCCGGGGTATTTTTGGCTATTATCTAAGAGTCATATACCTCCCGGACCCGCTCCTCTTCAAAGTGTTTGTCGGCTGCGTACTTCTATACATCGGAGCTCGCCTCCTTTATGAGATAACTGCCCGCGCCCAGAGAGGAAAAACGCAACTGAAGGCGCTGGATGAAAAATTGAAGCTCCCCGTCCGCCGCAGGCGGACCAAAGGCGGACGGGGAATCTCCGTATGTAAGGTAAAAAGCAGAGTATTCGCTCGCTAACCCCGCTGTCCGCCTTGTATGTTTAGATTACATGTTTGATCATATATTATGT
>CAYSYZ010000138.1:0-5519 GCA_964435205.1 uncultured Desulfovibrionales bacterium | reverse complement strand
ATAAAGAACTTATTGAAGTATTTCAGACTTTTTCTACAGATTCAACGACAAAAGGCAGCGGTTTCTTTGCGATTTCGAGGCAAATAATCTGTCCGATGCGGCCATAGCCGCATATAATGTAATGGTCATGCAAAGTAACAAGCTTTCTTTCCAATTTTTTCCTCCCCAGGAGCTTTTTTAACTCACCTTCCACCATAATCTGGGTTATGGTTCCAAACATATAAAACACAAAACCAACCCCCATGGTGATGAG
Source organism: uncultured Desulfovibrionales bacterium (assembly GCA_964435205.1). GTDB lineage: Bacteria > Desulfobacterota > QYQD01 > QYQD01 > QYQD01 > CAYSYZ01. The sequence goes on along the minus strand of CAYSYZ010000138.1, from coordinate 5,266 downwards.
AAACATAGTAAATACCCTTCCTGAGCTGGTCAGCGGGTGAATTTCTTCGAAACCAACGGTGGTTAAGGTAATGATTGTCATATAAAGGGCATCCGAAAAACTCCATTTTTCAAGAAACATATAGCCTGTTGTACCAAAGACTATGATGAACATGAGGATGGGGATGCCGATGATAAGGTTGCGGAAGTGCATCATATAAGGAAATTAATATCTTATGCTATGTTTTCTCATCTTAGGCCATAGAGGTTGCTCTTATCAGGAGCCCGGGTACGTTGCGGTCTTTTTGCCCTGGATGTTACATTTTTTAGAAGTATTTTACATGCCCCAATCAGTAGGACAATTTCTTGCGATCGCCAAATTTATAGCATTTTCTTATAGTTAAGGCAAACGTTTTAGACAAGACACCTTTGTTTGGTAATGCTGTTGCCACGCACTCTCTATTTGCGCAGATATGGTGATTGGCATTGCCTTTTGCCAACTCGTCCATGACCAGTATGCAGGCTCCCAGCCATCGGCACGGGAGCTACGCTTCTTAAGGGAAATGCCCGTATAGAGCCAAGGCGTTAAGGCCTGGTTCTTAAGATGGGAAAATGGGAAATGGGGTCGCGTTTCTGACTGTTAGGAGCTGTGACCTCTTTGTTTGTATGGCGTCATGTTTGATTCTTAAATGGCCAGGTCATTGTCACTAAGGACCCTATCTATATCGAGCAGTATTTTAACCTGCCCTTTAGCTTTGGCCATACCCATGATATAATTTATGTTCGATCTTGTTGCAAAGTCTGGCGCGTTTTCTATGTCTTCGCGATGGATGTTCTGAACTTCAGATACGGAATCTACTACTGTCCCAACCAGCGAAGAGCGTCCTTCGACTTGAACATCGACCACGATAATGCAAGTCCGTTCGGTATAGGGTATAGACTCTATTCCAAATTTTGAGCGCAGCTCTACGATTGGTATGACCTTGCCACGCAGATTGATTACGCCTTTGACGTAAGGCGGTACGTTTGGCACAGGAGTTATGTCCATCATGCCGATAATCTCTCTTACTTTCAAAATTTCCAGGCCGTATTCTTCTTTGCCCAAGGCAAACGTTAGATATTTACCTTCTTTTGCCCTTGATTCCTTGAAACTTTGCTCGACTTGTGATCTGACCTCGGCCATGGCGATTCACTCTCCCCGTCTAGAACTTTTGCCTGTCAAAAATGCGTGTAACATGGTTAACGGCATATTTTGTTGAAACCTTAACAGCTTAGATATTATTAACGGCATGTTTCATTGAAACCTTAACACGTTACACATTATTAACGGCATATTTTATGGAAACCTTAACCATTACTTGTTGTTAATCGATTTTTTTAACTACTTTTTGGCGCTTTTGTGCTATAAGATGACAAATGAATGATCAGGTCAGACGGGAACGGATTAATGGATAGACAACTTATTATAGCAAAACACATAAGAGAATTTCAGGCCAGTCAGCCGGTGGATCCAATAAAATTACTCGGCCCATTGGACAAGGTGGGAGATGAGATAAAAGAATGCTTAATTGCCGCAGTAAAAAAAATTACTGCCATTAGACACGATCTTGGAGCTACGGCGGCGCAAAAACTCTCGTCAGTTTATGCCCAGCTGACATCGAAGGAATTGGACCTTTATGCCCAGACTATTACTCGTTTTGCGGCCAAAAGTTATCGTTTGGCGGTTACAGCAGCCCAGAATCTTCCTTCTCATTTAGGTAAGCTAACACCTGAAATGGTCACAGAATATGAGACAATTGTTGAACAGACTTGTGTGCAAAATTGCCAGGTAGCTGTTGCCTTTGCCAAGAACCTGCTTGAATGGGTAGACACGGTTGATGAAGCCTCAAGGATGACCTACTTTAAAATAATCGGCTCCATCACTACGTTAAGCTACAGAGTGGGGCTGGTTGTGGCGGAGACTTTACCGCCGTATGTGTCTGCTCTCAGCAAAAGCACCATAGAGACATATGTATATGTGGTAAGTCTGGGCTCAGAAAAGGATTATAAAGTCGGCATGGTTATGGCAGAGAAGTTGCTGCCACTACTCAAAGATATAGATGAGGCGGTTGTCAAGAAATATGGGGAAGTTACCAGCAGCATTGCGGCCAGAGACCGAGAGGCCTGTGTCATAATAGCCGGGAAATGTTTGGATTACCTGCCGGATATCCCCGAATCTTTGAGACATAGCTACCTTGAGATGGTGGGAATGATTGGTGCGCGGAACGGACGCGTAGGGGTTTTTTGCGCAGATAAGCTCTTGCGCTTAATGGGAACGGTTGATGAAAAGGTGCTCCTCCTTTACGTTCAAACTGTAATATTGTGTTCAGAACAGGATGAAAAGGTCGGGATGGCTGCCGCAGAGCGAATTCCTTATTTGCTCAGAAATGTGGAGCCTGAGTTTCATATAACTTATCTGGAACTGGTTCATCGCCTGGCACAACTCCACGGGCGTGTTGCTCTTGCGGCGGCAAAGATACTCTCCGAGATAATAGGTAAAGAGGATGGCGCTTTAATCGGCCAATATGAGCGGATCCTATGTCATCTGGCTAGTGGCGATCATAAGATCGCCATGATAGCTGCTGAAAGGATAGCTGCCTGCATAGAAGAACTGGATAGCAAACAAGGATCGATGTATCTGGACAGCCTTTGGCGCATAGTGGAAGAAGATTTCCGCCTAGGCACTACTGCGGCGGAGAAGGTTTTTGAACTCATAAAGGAGGGCCGGATAGAGGATTTGGCCAGGTATGAGGGCATATTAAAGCGTATGGCAAAAAGGTATCAGGACTTAGCTCTGGTAGTGGCAGAAGTTCTCCCTGATACATTGCGAAAGGGGCCGGCCATAGATCATTACGAGGCCATTATCTCCTATATTGCTGAACGCGATAATGCGGCAGCAAAAGAGAGTGCGCGGTTCGTAGCTGAAAGTATGGCTGAGATGGATAGTGAGGACGCCCTAATTTACACAGAAAGTTTGCGGCGCATTGTAGAGGGTGATTTTGAAGTTGGTGTCATTTCTGCCCGTGAGTTGCCGCTTCTTATTAAGGAGAAGAAGCATGATTTTCTGGCTGCTTACAATGATATCGTTTGCCAGGCGGCAGCAAAGGATTATGAATCCGGTAAAATACTGGCGGCTAAGCTGACCGGACTTTTTCAGCAACCTGGTTTTCCTGCGGCTTTCCTGGGACCGCTGAATAAGGCCTCTGAGCAGATTCCGCGGTTGGCAGTACTGTTGGTTGAAAATTTACCCGAGCTCATGGCGAAGATAGATGCTAAAAAATGCGAACAGATTGTTGATATGATTAGTCAGATGAAGGCAGCAGATGATGAAGTGGCTGTGTTGGCCGGGCAGAAGATGTTTGAACTCCTGCACACACATGATTCAGCATCAGTGATCTCTTTTGCCAGTATAGCTCTAGAGATACTTAACCGGTATGGCCCAGAGGCGGCCACTTCTTTTCTTAGAATGCAGACCGGAACGAGCCGTACCTTCTTTTCTCTCGTCGTATCCACAGCTTAAAGTCTTTTTTATCATTAAACAGTATGAAAAGGGTGGCAAGCCTCTGGTCACCGTCTAGCTTGGAGTGAAGATGAAGACAGTTCTGCAATTAGCCCTGGATTTTGTCGATCTTAAACGGGCTATTAAGGTAGCGGAGGCTGCCCTTGGTGGAGGGGTGGATTGGTTGGAGGCCGGTACCCCCCTTATCAAGAGTGAAGGGTTGGAAGCCGTCCGGGAGTTCCGGCGGCTCTTCCCCCATGTGACCATTGTTGCTGACATGAAGGTCATGGACGCGGGGAGGATAGAGGTTGAGGCTGCGGCCAAGGCCGGGGCCAATATCGTCGATGTCCTCGGCGCCGCCAGCCCGGCTACTATCCGTGAGTGTATCCAGGCCGGCAAGAATTACGGCGCCAGGATTGTGGTAGATCTCATTGCTGTCCCCGATCCGGTCAGCCGCGCCCGTGAGGCCGAGGAGTGGGGTGCCGATTTCGTTACCGTACACTGTTCTATTGATGAGCAGATGGAGGGGAAAGACCCCTTTGCGGTGCTCCGCCAGGTCAGCGCGGCCCTTACCGTACCCGTAGGCGTAGCCGGCGGCATAAATTCAGAGACGGCCTCTCTGGCTGTAGAGGCCGGGGCGTCTATAGTGATTGTGGGGGGGGCTGTTACCAAGGCTGCTGATCCCAAAAAGGCGGCTTCGGCTATCAAGAAGGCCATTACCGAAAGGGTGGCTGTCCCTACTCGGTTCTTTAAGCGGGTCACAGAGGCTGAAATCGGCAGTGTGCTGAGTCAGGTCTCTACGGCGAATCTTTCTGATGCCCTGCATCGTGGCGGCGTGGTGCATGGACTACGCCCCCTTTTTCCGGGCATCAGGATGTTTGGCCGTGTGCTTACGGTCCGGACCTACCCCGGTGACTGGGCCAAGCCGGTCGAGGCCATAGATATTGCCTCTAAAGGTGAGGTTATAGTCATCGATGCCGGAGGCGTAGGGCCAGCGGTATGGGGGGAGCTGGCCACGCAGTCAGCGTTGCAGAAAGGTCTGGCCGGAGTGGTTATAGATGGCGCTATTCGGGATACTCGCGATATAAAGGAACTAAAGTTTCCAGCCTTCAGCAAATTGATAATGCCCAACGCCGGCGAGCCGAAAGGCTTCGGCGAGATCGGCATACCGATTAATATCGGTGCAGTAAGAATAGAAAACGGGGACTGGATACTGGGCGATGACGACGGCCTTGTGGTTTTGCCAAAGGCCATAGCCGCTGAATATGCCAACCGGGCCATGGATGTCCTGGAAAAGGAAAACCGGTTGCGTTCTGAGATCAAAACTGGTGGAACCCTGGCGAAGATAACCGAACTCCTGCGCTGGGAAAAACAGGGCTGAGACAGCATACCAGCACCTCCCACGATTGAAGCTCCCCGTCCGCCGCAGGCGGGCAGCGGACGGGGAATCTCCGTATGCAAGGTAAAATGCATCGTATTCACTCGCTAACCACGCTGCAAGCAGCGGGGAATGCGCTCGCTATGCATGTTCAATCCAAAGGGCTTTTCACTCCCAGTTTGTTTTGGCTGGCGATATGCCGTTATCAGAGGGCAGAACCTGGCCAAAAATAATGATTATCGATTGATCGGTTGAATTATTGAAGGATGTCCCGTATTTTCGCCCTGGCCACGGCCGACCTAGCGGCCTTCAGACGTTCTCCCTGTCCGCCGCAGCAACTGTGTTTTTTGTCAAGCGGTTTTTAAGTATGGT
>CAYSYZ010000137.1:2880-5633 GCA_964435205.1 uncultured Desulfovibrionales bacterium | reverse complement strand
GGCTTAAGGATATAATCGAAGGCCCCTTTTTTCATGGTTTCCACGGCATTCTCTATAGTTCCATAGCCTGTAACCATAACTACTGGCAGGTCCGGGGCCCTCTTTTTGGCCTCTAGCAGCACACCCATACCATCCAGGTTTGGCATCTTGAGGTCGGTAATAATCAGGTCCAAAGACATCTTATCCATTACCTTGACCGCAGCCCGACCATCCTCGGCCAGAACAATCTTATGGCTACCGCGTGCCAGGGCCTCGTATAGCGCCAGGCGCATGTTCGGATCATCGTCAACAATCAGGATGGATGCCTTTGTCATTATCTGACCCTTATTCAACAGCCTTTTCTATTACCCTCAGGAACGGCCAACCGCCGGCAAATAGATGGTGAAGCTTGCTCCTCTTCCTGCTGAGCTATCAACCTCTATAATACCTCCGTGAGCCTGAACGATATTGTTTACTATGGCTAGACCCAGACCAGTGCTACCCTCCTTAGTAGTAAAAAAGGGATTGAATATTTTTTCCATGTACTTTTGCGCAATTCCGACTCCCGTATCGCTGAATCGTATGGCTACACATTCCTTAATTTTCTCTGGACCATTCTGCGATGTGACATTTTTTTCATCCCGGGTTTCAATAACGAGCTTACCTCCGTCCGGCATGGCCTGGATAGCGTTAAGAATGAGATTCAGCGCAACCTGCTTCAGCAGCTCGCTGTCACCTACGATCCATGGCCTGGAAGCACGGTACATTCTGATAATTTCTAGTGGCTTGGCTCTAGGGAGAAAACTGACAAAATTCGCGGCCTCATCTAGCCATGATGCCACCGTTATCTTTTGTAGCTTGGGTTTGGGTGACTGGGTAAAAATCAGGTAATTAGCTAATAGGTTATCCAGACTTCGGATAGCCTGCACAATATGTCCTACGATTCTATGTTTTTCGCCATCACCGACTAAGTCTCTTTGCAGGATCGAAGAAAATATCTCAATGCTGCCCAGTGGATTCCGTACCTCGCTAACCATTTTGGCCGTCAGCTCACCCATGGCAATCAGGCGACTATTTCGCTCGGCCTGGTCTTCAAGCCGCTTCCACTTCGTGATATCCTGCAAGATAACAATGCGGCCATCCTCATCCAGCGTATCATCCGTCCTTAAAGGAATTACGGTACATAATAGAGAAACCGCAGCAGCCCCGTGATTCAATTTGAAGACGTATTCTTCTCCATACCCCAAAGCCTTTATTCCTCTCATCGTGCCATTATCAAGCGCATAATGCCCTTTCAGAAGATTATAAAAATTTCTACCCTTATACTGGCCAAAGTTTATCCCGGTAATCGTACAGGCTGCACCATTCCACACGGTAATTTTGTTACCCCTGTCCAGCACAACGATCCCCGTCCGAAGGCTCTCCAGGATGTTGTGGAGAAAATCCCTGACTTTCTTGTTTTCAGCAAGACTGGCCGCTAATTTTCTATTTTTAGATTCAAGCTCAATATCCAGTTCCTTGGTCCTGGACTCAAGCTGGGCAAAGGATTTTTGTAAGTCCAGCGCCGCATGATTAAACGCCGCAAACGCACTGCTAAGTAGTTTCGCCTCTGCTGATTTTGCCGGGCTCATAGGCCAGTTTCTCCAGTTCTATATAACTCCCAGTTCGGAAATGGCTTTGCCAAGCTGAAGACCCTGCAGTCTATCTTGGGCTACTTTTTTCCAGAATGCATCCCCGCTTTTTGCAACAATCGTGAGCTCCGTTTCAGCTTCGGACTTTTTCCCCAGGGCTTCATAACAACCGGCCAATTTATAGTGAAGTCCGTATTTCCCGGCTGCCTGCCTATCGAGTGCCAGTGCCGCCTGGTAATCCTGTATGGCCCCTGCAAACCGTTTTTTCTCCATCTCTCTATCCCCTAAAGTAGCCCACAGATTGACCGTCTGGGCCTCTAATTGGCCGTTGTCTTCTTGGCCTAACGAGGCAGTCAACATATTCAGGATGCTGCGTGTTTCCATTTCTGCCCCAATATGCAGCGTGCAGTAAGCCCAGTTATAGAGCAAAGAAGGCTTCAGGCCCTTTTTCTTATTTGCCTTGTACAGCCGAGCAAAGTAAACAGCCCCTCTTCGCCATTCGCCACTCAAAACGTAGTGCTGTCCCAGTTCATCTCGCGCTTTTTCTAAGATAGATTGGTCGGTGCAGTGGGAGACCAAACGTTCGAGCAATATGGTGGCCGTACGGTAATCGCCTCGACCCTGGGCTGTTGCAGCCCAATCAAGCAAAAGCTGGAGCCCTTCCTCTCCTTTTATGCCGATTTTATTGGCCTGGTAATAGAAATGGGCAGCCTGATCGTAAAGGCCTAATTCCCGGAAACCACCGGCCAGATAATAGAACAAGGTCCCGTCTTTTAATGCAGTTATGACCTTGACGTTTTTTTGATACGTCCTAATAACTTCGGTATATCTCCCGCTGGAAAGGTAATCCCTTACCTGGCTGGTAAGTACTCTCCGGCCCGTACCCATGACTGAGGCCATATGTGCAGACTGAGGATATCTTTCTATGAAGCGGTACATCCAGTTTAAACTTTCCCCTGTATTCCCGGCTTCGTAGGTTCTTAATACCAGCTTAGCCATGGCTTCTTCCGCTAAGGGGTGTTCCCGGCACTTCTCTATTAAATCCAGGTATGGGCTGGTGTCAAACGACGCCCCTTCGCCTTGATCTGTTTTTTCCGGTTTTCCTACCTGCTCGGCTAACTCGTAGCGGGCAAGGATGGCACC
>CAYSYZ010000137.1:0-2870 GCA_964435205.1 uncultured Desulfovibrionales bacterium | reverse complement strand
CCTTTAATCTGAGGATAAAAGTTGGTCAAAAATGTATAAAGCTTTAGGGATTCCTCAAGCTTACCTTCCTTTTCATAGGTCTTAGCTATGTTATAAATGCCAAGATCGTCCTTCTCATTATCCGGAGTTATATTGATATAGCGAAGGAAATCGGCGCGTGCCTGGGCATACTCCTTCGCTGCCGCATTCACCTTTCCCCTATAAAAGAGGACCACGGGCCAGCGTCGATAGGCGTCAGGCACCAACTTCTGTAACCTGTCGAGATTACGTGCCGCCTCTTCACAAGACTTTTTCTGTATTTGGGCATCGATTAGTCCCAGGTATGTATCAGGGACTATTTTGCTCTGGGGAAACTTCGACACAACTTCTCTAAACTCTCCTTCTGCCTCATCCAGTTGTTTCCCTAAGAGGTATAGTCTACCCCGATAAAAGCAAGCATACGGGACATACAGACTATTTTTATAATTCTTGCTGACCAGGTTGAAATAAGCCAGGGCTTCATGGACGTAACCCATTTCCTGATAAACCAGCCCAATCTGGAGATAGGCTCGTGGCACCTGTGCAGAATAAGGGTGCTTCTGTATAGCTGTCTGGTAAGCCTTAATGACCGATAAGGAATTGGCAGCTAGACTTGGCCTGTACTTGTAGAAATAGCAATCTGCCAGAAGAAAATAAGCCTTTTCCACCAAATTAATTTCCTGGCCTGTCCGAACAATTTCTTCACAAGAAGCCACCGCATGATCATAGTTGCCTTGCCGCAAATTGGTCTCTGCCTTTTTCCATATTTCTGCCAAAGCTGGTGGAGTTTCCTCTTTCCGCTGCTCCTGCGCCTTAGCCACTCTACTAGGCTCATAGCCTAGTAATAAGGCGATCAATAGAAGAGGAATAAAAATCGATCTAATCAATCCACTGCATTTCATGTGAATAACCGGTTCTTCAGACGTAAAACGTGTCCCCATGCCACGCGACGCGGGGGCATAGAACAGCATTGTGGAATAGGACAGCAAGGAATGTGCCACAGACAGAGAAGGCTGTTCTTATGTCCTGTAAATACGGACAGTTACCTCTTGCGGACGCAATGGTAAGCTATCATTGGATGGCAAGGTCTTGAAAACGTGGTTGGTGAAAAACCATTATTATTACAATGGATTAGCAAGAACAGAAACCGGAGGTTCTTGTCAAGATAAGGACAAATATCGTCAAATTATTGACTATATTCAATGCTGCATAGGATCGGCAGACTTCGCTAGTTTTTGCTTTTTCATCTTCTCGATAAGGGTTGTTCTATTGAGATTAAGCAACTGCGCTGCCTTATTTTTCACCCATCCGGTTTTATCTAGCGCCTGCAAGATCAAATTCTTCTCAAACTCGTTAACGGCTGAATATAGTGAGAAACCGTCTTCAGGAAGAATGTAGTCCTGCTTAACAGCTCCCCTCTTGCGATAGGCCATCATTCTTTCCGGTAGATCACGTAGGGTAATCTTATCTTCATTTGCCAGTATCACCAGTCGCTCGATCATATTTTCCAGCTCGCGGACGTTCCCCGGCCAGTCAAAGGCCACGAAACATTGCATGACCTCTTTAGAAATAGATTTTATGTTCTTCTTTTTACTGCTGTTAAATTTTTGCAAGAAATGATGTACCAGGAGTGGTATATCACTGATACGTTCTCTCAACGGCGGAACATAGATAGGGATAACATTGAGCCGGTAGTAAAGATCTTCCCTGAACCGCCCCGACTGCACGGCCTCTTCCAGGTTCTTGTTGGTGGCCGCGATGACCCGGATATCCGTTTTGATGGTTCGGGTCCCCCCGATACGCTCAAACTGGTGGTCCTGCAGGGTACGCAGGATTTTTACCTGCAGGCCAGGGCTCATATCACCTATTTCATCCAGGAAGATAGTGCCCCCATTTGCCAGTTCAAATCGCCCAATACGCGTACGAATCGCATGGGTAAAGGCCCCTTTTTCATGTCCAAACAGCTCGCTCTCTAGCAACTCTTCCGGTATGGCACCACAGTTAACGGGAATAAATGGCTTATCTCTACGATCGCTCTGATAATGAACAGCATGAGCAATCAGTTCTTTTCCGGTTCCGCTTTCTCCCATTATCAGGACAGTGCTATCCGTCTGTGCGACTTTATCAATAAGACTGAAAACCGCACGGATTTGTTCACTGTCCCCAATGATATTTTCCCGGCGGTATCTGGTGGTAAGTTGCCTTTTAAGGCTGCTGTTCTCCCGTTTCAGGTTCCGGAAACTGATGGCCCTCTCAATAACAACCAATATTTCTTCTGATTTGACCGGCTTGGTCAGATAATCAAAAGCACCGGATTGAATAGCTTCCACAGCATTTTTGATAGTACCATAACCAGTAATCATAATGCACATTGACTCTGGTGAACTCTCGGTAATATATTTCAACACCTCCATACCGTCTTTCTTGGGCATGGCTAAATCTGTCAAAATTATGTCATAAAACTTATCACCAATCCTGTCGATAGCCACAGCTCCATCGGAGGCTGTATCCACCGAGTAACCATTAGACTTAAGAATTTCGGAAATTCCGGCCAGAACAGCCTCAGAATCATCTACAACCAGAATAGATTCATTTTTCATAAACGAACCTCGTTAAAATGTTAACTAAGTGTCAAAAATAATTATATCCTTCAACCGAAAAACCAAACATCTGAGCAAGATACTTATATATCAAACAGTTAGTAGGTGTCAATTATTTTATCATCTCCGACCAGATGACATATCATAAACCCATCGATCCATACAGAGGCGTCAACAATTTATGCGCCACGGCCAGCTTCATAATGAATGGTCATTTTTCGCTTGCAGTTGATATTTGCATAAATTAAAGTG
>CAYSYZ010000136.1:0-5644 GCA_964435205.1 uncultured Desulfovibrionales bacterium | reverse complement strand
GATTGGGAGAAAAAGCCGATGTTGCCTTTAAGAGGCATGCCTGCCGCAAAAGAGGCATTAACACCCGAGGCCGTATCGATCAGACCAACACAATTAGGTCCAACCATGTGTATGCCGTATCTGTTGATAGTGCTCTTTAATTCGCGCTCTAACCGGGCTCCCTCCGGTCCAATTTCTTTGAATCCTGCCGTGATAACAACTATCGAGTCGATCTTTTTAGCCGCACACTCATTTACGACCGATATCACGTTAGATGCCGGCACGCAGATAACCGCGAGGTCAACCGAACCGGGTATGGACACCAGATCGGGATAAGCCTTGAGATCGAGCACTTCGGTGGCTTTGGGATTGACAGGAAAAATCTGACCCTGGTATCCATAACTCATCATATTTTTCAATACGTCATGGCCAACTTTACCTGGCTGCCGTGACGCACCGACTATGGCTACGGACTCAGGCCGGAAAAAGTGTTCCAACATAAAGGTTAAGCCTTAGATTTTGATATATTTAGGACTCTATTATGCTTCCCGCAAGCCTGTCAAGAATTTTAAAGACGAGAAAGGCAGCAGTAGATGGACACGTAGACATTGCGGTATAATTATCCGCATCTGTCATGTCTTGGAGGGGAGGCTGGGTGCGGCAACTTCCTTTCAAGTCACATCATTGCCCTGACGATTATAAAACAGGTTGAAAATGCTAAGACAGGGGCTACAACCCAGCTTATAGCTATCCTTTTTAGCAGATCAGTCCGCACAGTTCCAACGCCTTTTAATACTCCCACGCCAGTAATTCCACCTATGATACAGTAGGTTGTTGAAATCGGCATTCCCAGAGTAGTAAAAAGAAAGACACAGATCCCGGCACCAAACTGCGCTGCAAATCCTGAATAAGGATCTAAGGCGGTTATTCCCTTGCCGATTGTTTCTATCACCCGGCTGCTTAAAAGTACAGCACCAAGGAATACTAAAAAAGAGCCTGCTAGCGAGGCCGGCGTCTCAGTAATCAAGCCAGAATGAATAACAGGCCCCAAAATCGTCGCCAGTTCATTTGCCCCCGTGGTATAGGCTATAATAATTCCACTCATAAGCAATAGGAATTTGATAATCCTTTCGATTTGCAGGAAGGGCAGCTTGGAAATGGTCTGTTCCATTATTCGGTATAGTATTAGTGAGGCAAAAAAAGCGGCCAGGGGGGATATGACCCACGAAAGGGCAATTTTAAGGAGGGAGCTGTAATCCACGTCCGCCCCGAGAGCAACTCCAGAACCGGTCAAACTTCCAACTATTACCTGATGGGTTGAAAGTGGCAGTCTCTTCCAGTTCGCAATAATGATCAAGACTGCAGATATAAGCAAAGAAATGCTCAGCATGCGCAAATCTACCGCTACAATATCTTTTCCGACGGTCTTCATCACCCTTCGACCTTGCAACAATATACCTACCAAAACGAAAAAACCAAACAAGAGCACTGCCCTCTTGAAGGCTATTATTCTACATCCTATGCATATTCCTAGTGCATTGGAGGTATCATTGGAGCCAACGCTAAGTGCTATGAGCAGACAAGCTATAATAGGTATAGGTTGCATCTAAGCGGAAAGATCATCGTAGACTTACATTCAGTATTTGCAGATAATCACTGGCATCTTCGATCAGATCGCTTATACCGGTAAGATGATAAATAAAATCAGAGAGCAATTTGCCCTCCCAAAAACTTCCCATCTCTTTTGTCCTCAGCTTCTTAGTCAAGTCAAATTTTATCTCATCAACTCTCTTTTCATAAATCCTTATAGCCAGACATTTCTCCCTTAGATCGTCAACTGCCGATAATGACTCAAAGGCAACTAGAAGCATCTCGCACATTTTTAAGTTCACCTGTGCAATCCTGATGCAATCATCTTTTGTTTCTTCATCTAACTCTATATCCGTACACTCCACGGCGGCATCTTTTACTACGTCGAGCGTTTTGTCGACTATTTCCACAAATCTGCATATATTGGGACGCAGAAACGGCAAAAAGGCCCCGTCGTAGATATCTGCAAATATCTCCCTCCGTACTATGTCCCCCTCTCTCTCCAAATCGGAGACGTTCAACATTGACTCTTTATCCCGGATCTCAATTGCAGCCTTGAAGGTCTCGCAGGCTGAACAAAGGAAGCCCATGTGCTTCTTTATCTTCTCCATGACTTCCTGCTCTTTCTTCCCGCCCAAGAACAACCGTTTAAGCACCACGACCCTCTCTTGCCCTCTGTATCACCGAACCGGCCATAATGTCTAATAGCGAAACAACTCCGATCGTTTTATTCCCTTCACATACGAAGGTTCTCGCAATATTGTACTTCTCCATTAGAGCCACAACGTCCTCAATAGTCATGTCTTTATGTATGCAGACCAGAGGCTTTGACGTGATTTCTGAAACCTTTACTTTGGTGGGGTCAAGATTTTTGTATATGACCTTAAAAGCTATGTCTCTTACCGTGATCACTCCACAAACATCTTCTTCATCCCCAGGTTTTACAACCAGAGATCTCATCCTCTTGTCAACCATTCTTTCCATAGCGTCATATACAGTGGCTTCGGGTTCTATAAATTCTATTTTCTTGGTCATTATCTCTTCAACTTTCATACGCTTTCCTCCAGTCTAACCTGCGTACATTTGGCATGTCCACTCCCTATGGGTCTTAGCATATATTTTTAAACTATTTCATTCGTAGAAGCCATATTTTTATTATGATTATTTGCTATGTCGCCTAACGTTTCGAGTGCTTGAGAAGGCCGTAGCCTTTGGGTGTTAACCTCAGCACTCTGCTATCTGCCGTTGCGGGCAAATTCCTTTTAAATGGTCGCTGTCCCTATTTTCTATTATTGGTATAACCCTTAGATACCATGGGTGGAAACACTGTAATAACAACAATAAGTAACGGAACAATCGCACATAGTATAAACCACCATATCGGGCTGCGACCCTTTCTTATGGCTATAATGCCGCCTACAATGCCTGCAATGATGAGCAGTAAGGCATATCTAACTAATGGGATTCTCTACCTTTTTACCCCGTTAGAAAGCCCCGCCATTTATGGCGGGGATGCTATAGATAAAATTTTAATTCCTTACAGAAAGGGCGGGGTAAAAGCTTCGTCCTTTCTAACGGGGTTTATGATTATTTGTTTATCTCTTCTGTATCTCACCTATGCCAATAAATGGTACTGCTCCGCCACCGGTAACCTGGGGGAGTATCCCATTCCATTTATCTATAGCCCTGAGATTGGCCTCTATCCTTCTAAGCTCTATAAGGTCCGGTGAAATATTTGCTCTCTGTAGCCTCAAGGACTCTGCCTCTGCCCTGGCTGCTGTAATCTTCTGTTCCGCCTCTATCTTTATCCTCTCCAGGTCCCTTTTTGCCTTTAGTGCAAGTTGTTCTGCTGTCTGCTTTGACTCAATGGCTTCCATAAATATCTTGGAGAAGCTGAAACCCACGATAGAAAATGCATCAACTGCTATGTTGTGCGCAAGGAGCCTTTCAGTAAGGGACAGTTTCATTGCATCGCTTACCGCTGGCCTCTTTGTAATAAGCTCTTCTGCTGTATACTTGGCTGTCACAGCCTTTACCACCTCCAGCACTGCAGGGTCTATGATTCGCTCTTTAAAGTGTATGCCGATGGACTGATAGACAATATTTGCCTTGTCTGGAATTATATGATAGTTAATCGCAACAGTAGAGCTTACATCCTGAAGGTCAGCAGAGGCGGCCGCAGCATCTGTCTCTGCCTTCTGCACCTTGACATCCACCCGGATAATATCCTGCATTACAGGTACCCTGAAATGTAGTCCTTCATCTAACACATTATCCTGAACAGCACCAAAATTAAGGACAATACCTCTTTCACCCGCCCCAATCTGAGCCCATGGATTTAAAAACAGGAAAAACACCAGAATTGCTCCAATAATCAGCGCCAGCCTCATAGGTCCTTTCTTCATCGCAGACTGCATTGCCTCCTTAGCACTGTAAACACCTCTTTCATCCATTATACTACCTCCTTTTTAATTTAGCGGCTGCTTAGCAGCCGCTTTAACAAAGTGCCTTATTATTTTCGCCATCCCTTTTCCTCTCTTATATAAACCATCCTGTGAGGGAAAGGTATCTCTATTCCTTCCTCATGAAATCTCCTTAATATCCTCTTTCTTAATTGAAGCTCCCCGTCCGCCTGAGGCGGACCCTAGGCGAACGGAGAATCTCCGTATGTAAGGTAAAATGCATAGTATTCGCTCGCTATGCATGTTCATGTTGTGCAAGATACTGGTCAACAAATTTCCGAACAGGGCTTTTCACTAACCTTCCTAAAGCCTAAATCTTCGATTATTACTCCCTTCCCTATCTGTTATCTGCTGTTGCGGACAAGGCTCATTTCAACAGTTCTTTGAACTTCTCTACCGTCATATCAGCATCTCTAAAAATGCTCGCTAACACCTTCGGATGAAGTATCTTTCCTGAATGATATGGAATGGTTACTCTCCTGCCTTCTTTATTCTTGTATATTTTATGGCTTCCACTTTGTCGTGAAAAGAAAAATCCGGCTTGTTCCAATGCCTTGATTGCCTCAGTAGCGGTTACCCTTGGTAATTTCTCACTCATACTGCTACTTCCATCAAGGTGAGACTCACGGATTCAGCCTGTGGGATATCTTCACCATTCTCAATCCTGTCTTCCACATGAAGACGAATAGCATCTTTAATGTTCCCCAGGACTTCCTCATAAGTATCACCCTGTGTGTAGCAACCCTGAAGCTCAGGACAAAAGGCAAAATAGCCGTCAATGTCCTTTTCAATTATCACTGAAAACTTATATGCACCCATATTTAGACCTCCTATTTAGATTGACCTAATAATATTAAACAGAATAACTTCTGAGAAGGGCGAAGCCCTTGGGTGTTAACCTCAAACACCCTGTTATCTGCCGTCGCGGACAAATAATGAAGCGCCCTTTTTATCCTCGGATTATTTCAACTACTGTTTCAATAATTTCATTAAGCTTTTCTATTTTAAGATTGCCTACTTTATATAGGACAATATGACTATCCGCTGTAAATATGCGGTTAGGTCTCACATTACTTGTTTGTTTCAGTCGGCGTAGGGTGGGCTTTTGCCCACCATTATTGTATTGTCGTCATTCTCCACCGATATCCGTTGGAATCTCCGCCGGTGTTGCACCCCAATCCGGCGAGTACATTACTTTCTTAACGTAACGATGAAATGTCGAATATGGCCAGTCTTTCGGCGCATCTAAAATCCTATGCTTCACCGGATTGTAATGGATGTAATCACCATGAGCTGAAAGGTCCTGGTCGTCTCGAATCATATGTTCCCAAAAACGCCTTGCCACACGGTACCTTCCCTGTGTTTCTTTCGAGATGCCGTTGAATTCGGCGTGCCCAGCCACCCTCTTGCTTTCTTCGTAAACTCGGCTTTAATCAGCGCCCAGCATAATGAATAATCGACATCTCCATCAGGCAAACGCCAAATGCAGTGCTTTTGGTGGGCCGAGCCCACCCTACTTGGCTATTATTTCAGTAACGTCCCCTGTGATTCTTGGAAGCTCCCCTTTACCCGATTAGACGTTTAATTCAAGAAAAAATATTGCCCAACAAACC
>CAYSYZ010000135.1:2304-5687 GCA_964435205.1 uncultured Desulfovibrionales bacterium | reverse complement strand
CCGCAGACGCGACTCAGCACGGAGCTCATCCCTCCGGTGGACAAGCGTTACACCAACCCCAAGGCTGTCCAGATAAAGGGCCTCGCTTACCGCACTGTTCCCGCCGCCTACGATAATGACCTTCTTCCCCCGGAAAAAATAACCGTCACACGTAGCGCAGTAACTGACTCCCCGGCCGTAAAGGCGCTCTTCACCCGGCACGCCAAGCTTGCGGTGTTCCGCTCCGGTGGCCAGTATGACCGCTCGACATACATACTTAGCCCCGGTTGTAACGACTTTAATCTGTTCATTCGGCCTGACCTCAAGGACCTCTTCACCGTGGTGGATCTGTGCATACTGGCGCGCGTGCTCCGCCATGAGGTCGACCAAAGACTTACCGGCAATACGTGTGTACCCAGGATAATTTTCGACGATCGGTGTCAAAGCCACCTGCCCGCCAACCACCCCTTTCTCCAAGACCACGCATTTTAAACCACCTCTTTCCCCATATATCGCAGCAGTAAGACCACCCGGTCCGGCTCCTACAATCACTATATCTGCATGTACCTCTTCCCCCTTCGTGGCTACAGCCGCCACGGGTACGGGCTCCTCCATGGTCAAGACTTTCTCTATAAACGCGTCCTCACGATCCACCCCAACGGAAACCGTCTTCCCATTAATCACCATATGGGGAACTGACGAAACATTGTACTTACTTGCGAGGTCAGCATTTTCCGCAGTTTCGACTACTTCCGCTGTAATCAAGTCCGGTCTTTCTAGAGCAGAGGCAACGGATACAGCTACCTGCTGCGGGCAGTAAGGTCAGGTGGGGGTGACGAAAACCTGTATATAACGCTTCTCTTTGAGTTCAACCAGCCGCGCCCTGTTCGAAGGAGATAGAAACGTCCTTCCCAGGGAGGTCATGACAATCACATCGAGAAACGAGCGCATCTCTTCGCCTGCCGGAGAACCGGTGTACCGGATATTATAATTTTCAGGGTCTATGAGGACCGTCGGCGAACGGTGGACGTTGTATTTTTGCGAAGCATCGTCTCCCATGTTATGAAATACGGGGACAATCTTAGTCGTTAGCTTTCCCAGTTCTTTGATCAGTGCCGCCGTGAAACGATTGAAAGGGTCGTTTTCTCCCTCGCGCGTAAAAACGTGGACAGGTACCTTTTTTTCTAATACGCTAAATTTATTTCTTAATATCTCTTCCTTGTCCTTCTGGATAACCTTTTCCTTTTTCTCGCCGACAAACATATGGCCTCCCTCAGAAAACGTGCCAGACATGCGCGGAAGCACATAAATCTCGAGCGCCTTTTTGATTCTGTATGATAATCTGGATGGTTGAAAAAAGCAGCGGGTTTTGCACCCATCTAAAAAATCAAAACAGTGAAACCTTCTTCAAGGTACTTAGCTATGCTCGGATGGCCGTTCATTTCATCGAGAAGTTTAATGTTTTGTTCTTTAGCTTGTTGTTGGGAATCAGTCATCGCTGAACACATCCTACATACACCGTCAATCAATCCCTGATCCTTTACTTTCTTGAAGAGCCCTCCAAAAAGGGCATTCGCATCCATCATATCCCTTACAAAGCGGGCGGCTTTGGTTTCGATCACTATTTTTGTCTCATATCCCCGCTCCTTCATGTCTATAGCATTCAGCATTAAATGCACAAATATGCCCAGATCTTCGCTAAAAGCAAACAGGACTATCTTCTTTTTCGCCATCTATTCTCCCGGTGCTTCAAATGCCGAATACAAAGGCGGCCAGGCTTACTTTGTCCCGAATTCGCGGATGTCTTCTCCGTAAATTTTGGCACGGTTCACACGCCGTAAGCAATAAAAAATATACAGTGGTGCCTGATATAAGATGGTGGAGGTTTAAGATAGGCAAGATTAGGCTGTCATCTCAGCGATGACCAGTATTTTTTATGTGTCTCTCTGACCTTCTTTATAATAAATGAGGCCCGGTCTTCTGCCCCGACAATTTTCTCGTCCAAGATGCTCGTTCCGGCGAGCTCATTTAATACCGCCCGGACAGAGTCTCTCTGCCCTATTACGTTATACCCCCCCTCCAGCACCAAACAAAGACGGCCGTTGCAGCAGAGCTCAGCGATGTCCATAAGTATACGGGCGAGTTTGGCAAATCCCCTTTCCGTTATCTGCATGGTACCAAGCGGATCCCGGTAATAGATATCAAAACCAGCAGAAACCAGTATAATCTCTGGTTGGTACTCTAAAGCAATGGGGCGCAAGATATTCTGGTAGATGGCTACAAATTCACTCTCACCCTGCCCGCCCGAAAGAGGCACGTTCACCGTATACCCCTCTCCCGCACCTGAACCCGTTTCGTCGAAATCGCCGGTGCCAGGATAATAGGGAAACTGGTGCGTCGAAAAGTATAGCACGTCCGAACGGTCATAAAAGGAACGCTGGGTGCCGTTACCATGATGGATATCCCAGTCCACAATCAAAATCCTTTTCAGCCCATAGTGCCTGATCAGGTAATGAGCACCCAGAGCCACATTGTTAAACAGGCAAAAACCCATGGCCCGATCGACCTCCGCATGGTGCCCGGGAGGGCGCACCAGGGCAAAACCGTTGGTGATTTTATTATCCAAAACGGCATCGATAAGGGCAAAGACCCCTCCAACGGCAAGTAGAGCGACCTGGTATGATTTTTCAGAGGTACGGGTATCCGGATCAAGGTACGAGGAAGGCTTCCCGGCCGTCGCCGATATCCGCTCAATATGTTCCTCAGTATGATTCCAGGAAAGCTCGTCGCGGGTCGCCGGGCGTGCTTTGATTTCCACAAATTTACCTTTAAAGTCTGGCTCCTCAAACAGACTGTAAATAGCCCTCAGCCTCTCCGGACTTTCAACATGATATGAACCCGGGTCGTGCTCGGTGTATCTCTCATCAACGACGACTCCCGTTTTTCCCGGTAAACCGGACATAGACTTTTCCCTTTCCTAAAGTTGAGTTATATATTTTTAAAATTAACGAAACCCCATATACAGGGCCATCATAGAGTAATTAGATGAGGCTGACAACGATTTTTGAATAGTTGACATTAGACTGGTCTCTCTTTAAAGTCAGATATTAGCATGGTTATTTGTGATTATTTAAGAATGTCAAAGCCAAACGAAAAAAGCAAAAAATTAAAAAGGCAAACCATAAGACAGGTCTCAGCCGGCGGAGTGCTGTTTCGCGAGGTCAACGGTCGGATAGAAATAGTGCTTATTGCCACCCGGGGCGGAAAGGTCTGGGGCCTGCCTAAAGGGTTGGTTGAAGAACCTGAAAATTTGGCCCGTACTGCCCACCGTGAAGTAGAGGAAGAAACGGGCCTTACCGGAAAGATACTCAAAAAAATTGATTCCATTCGTTACTGGTATTCTC
>CAYSYZ010000135.1:0-2294 GCA_964435205.1 uncultured Desulfovibrionales bacterium | reverse complement strand
AGCAAGGAGCCAGGACCAGCAGGTATTTTAAAATCGTCTACTTCTTCCTGATGAAGCTAACGGGTGGAGATATAGCAAGGCACGACCAGGAAGTAGACGAAGTCCGCTGGTTTCCCATACGGGAAGCCTTGAAAAAAGCAACCTATCCTGGTGAACAGACTATAATTCGTAAGGCTTGGCAACTAATTGAGATGCAAGTAGGAAAAGAAGACGCATAAGTTCCCATTTTTCCTTGACATCGAGGATTTTTTGTCATTTATACTAGCTGCCAGCGTTGACAAAAATCGTAATCAAAGGACCCCAGATGAACCCGGCTATATTCAGGGAATACGATATTAGAGGGATTGTTGACAAGGACCTGACCCCAGACGTGGTACGCACGATCGGTCGAGCCTACGGGACTACTGTCCGTCAAAGAGGACTACAAGATGTTATTGTGGGCAGGGATGGTCGACTGAGTTCGGAATGCCTCCAAAAAGCACTGATTGGGGGCATCTTGGATACAGGCTGTAACGTTACGGACATCGGCCTTTGTCCTACACCGGTCCTTTATTTTGCCATTTTCCATCTGCAAAAAGACGGCGGCATCCAGGTAACCGGAAGCCACAATCCTCCGGAATTCAATGGCTTTAAGATCTGCATAGGCACCGAAACTATATATGGAAAGGCTATCCAAGAACTAAGGCACATCATTGAGGCAAACAGCTTTGTATCAGGGAACGGCACTCTTACTTCGTTTTCCATTGTTCCCCCTTATCAAAACTATCTCAAGCAAAACATCTCCCTTCAACGCCCACTAAAGGTCGTTATAGATGCCGGTAATGGCACGGGAGGACTCGTGGCACCGGATATATTCCGTTATTTTGGCTGTGAGGTTAACGAAGTATATTGTAACGTGGACGGGAGCTTCCCCAACCATTTCCCTGATCCCACCATTCCGGAAAACCTGAGGGATCTCATAAACATAGTTATCTCCAGAAAGGCTGATTTCGGCGTCGGCTATGATGGGGATGCCGACCGTCTTGGTGTCGTCGACGAAAAAGGCAATATCCTGTTTGGCGACCAGCTTCTCATGCTCTTCGCACGCCAGATATTAAAAACCAATCCTGGCGCAACTATCATTGGCGAGGTCAAGTGTTCTCAGAGCCTTTACAGCGATATAGCCAAGAATGCCGGGAGGCCAATAATGTGGAAGGCCGGTCATAGCCTTATAAGAAGCAAATTAAGAGAAGAAAAGGCCCTCCTGGCAGGCGAGATGAGCGGCCACATTTTTTTCGCCGACCGATATTTTGGATTTGACGATGCTATTTATGGATCACTCCGCCTGGCAGAAATCGTATCCCGGTCCGGGCATCCTTTGAGCGAACTTTTGTCTGACGTACCGACCACGTTTTCTACTCCGGAGATCAGGGTTCCCTGTCCCGACGAGTCAAAGTTTGACGTGGTCGAAAGGGCCAAGAACTATTTTCAGGCGCACTACAGAACAATCGACATAGACGGCGTGCGTATCCTCTTTGAAGATGGTTGGGGACTTATTCGTGCCTCAAACACCCAGCCGGTGCTGGTCCTCCGTTTTGAGGCCTTAAGTCCAGAAAGACTTTCCCAAATCCAGGGCCTTGTCGAAGGAAAATTAAAAGAACTGACTGCCACGCAGACCTAAAAGGCAAATTATTACGTTCATGACTCTAACACCCATCGGCAGCATTCTTAAGAAGATAGCCCTTGAAAGAAACTGGGAAGAGCGTTTTGAGGCCACCGGTGTCTGGGATCACTGGGACGAAGTCGTAGGCACTGTTATTGCCCAACAGGCCCAGCCCAAGAGTTTAAAGCAAGGCTGTCTCTGGGTTGGCGTTTCAGACCCGATGTGGATGCATCACTTACAAATGTCTAAGGAAGTAATCTGCAAGAATCTCAACGCAAAGCTGGGCTCCCCTATGGTCAAAGATATTCGATTTACCCTCTCTCCACCCAGTCCTCATAAAGACGCTCCATCTCAAGGGAATACTTCTGAGGCCGATCATAGATGAAAAACGGTGGCAGGATTTTCAACTCCTCACCACCATCTTTCACTGCCTCCACCAAAACAAATTTTCCCTCGCTTTTTGCATAGGACTGGACTATTTGCATCCGCTTTGGTTCGAGAGCCATCTGGCGCATAGCGGTTATCAATCCCGCAGCCCGTCGGGCGGGATATATAACTGCCGCACGTCCGTGAGGCCTCAAGTAGTATCGTGCCGCCATGATCACATCTAAAAGCGAGGTTTCGATCTCATGTCGGGCCAGGGCCTTTTCCT
>CAYSYZ010000134.1:0-5731 GCA_964435205.1 uncultured Desulfovibrionales bacterium | reverse complement strand
AGCTTGCGGAGGAAGGTCAGTCCGTCCATGCGAGGCATTTCAATATCCAGGGTGACTACGTCTGGCTTGAGGTTGACTATCTTATCTCGGGCCACATAGGGATCTGGGGCCGTTCCCACGACTTCGATATCTGGTTCTCTGGAAAGTTGCTCCGAGAATATCTTTCGTACGATAGCCGAGTCGTCCACGACCAGTACTCTTATTTTGGATGTGCTCAGGTGCATAGCTTTGGTTAACCCTTAGAGCGCAGAGATAATAACCATTATCCCCCAATCAGTTTCAAAAAACGTGTGCCTGGCATCGTCTTTGATGTAGGGACAAATGTCTTTGATAAATTCTCCGGTTGGTGTGGTTAGTCGGTATCTTCCTTCTTTATCCGCTTTATTTAAGATGTTCCCCAGAATCATGTTTGCTAGTTCTTTGGTTATGTCGATGATCTTGTTCTCCGTTATACTGGTATCATTATCCCCGCTGTCGAAGAGTGTTTCGGCTAGCGTGGTTGCCATTTGTTCGGGAAGAAAAACGTCCAAGGTACTTTTCGTTTCTGCACCCTTTATCCCAATCCGGCCATGAAAATAACCTCCAGAAGGCAGCCCGATGTCGCTCGTTTCATCTTCGTCTATAGGGTCGACAAACGTAAAAAACATGGTTTCAAGTACTTCTTGAATAGCTGCGATCAATATGCTCCTGTCAACGGAATTCATTGGGCTTTCTCCATTATTTCTTTGAGCTTTTCCTTAATTACTTCTGGTACGAAGGGCTTCTTAATGTATCCCTTAACCCCCAGAGAGACCGCTTCATCTATACAGGCTTGGGAACCCTCTGTGGTTATCATTACCACCGGGATACTGTTGTGTATTAGATGTTCCCTGACTTTTTTCAAGAAGGTAAGGCCGTCCATTTCTGGCATATTAATGTCGCTCAGAATCAGGTCTACCCAGTGTTCATCAAGAATTTCGAGGGCCTCTTTTCCGTTACTGGCCTCAAAAAAGGCACCAACATCGAAGCCAGAAATCGAAATAACCTTCCGTATGACACTGCGCATGGCCAAAGAGTCATCAACGATTAAGACATTGAAAGCCATAACATCACCCCTAACTGCGGAGAGTAAATCATTGCAGGAACTCCTCCGCCTTTTTTAACTCAATCCATAGCTGAGCCATACATGATTCGAGATCTTTTTCTTTCAGGTTCATTTTTTTCATGACCGCATCTCTAGCATGATCAGTAAGGGCATAGCCTGTGCCAATACCCATCATTATTGTCATTAAATTACAAAGGTAGATGATACAGCTGATGGAGTCCTCTGTATCGGGCACATGGTGTTGTGCAATCGCTTTAACCAAGGCTTCGGGGAAATTCCATTTTGCAGCAACTACGGCTCCTAATTGGGCATGATCAATGCCGATGGTCTCTTTTTCGGCCTCGGGAAATGAGTAATGTTTTTCCTCGACTAACGTAATAATTTGTTCGTATTCGGTTTTGACATAAGAGCTGAGAACTACCTTGCCTATGTCGTGAAGCAGGGTTGCGGTGAACAAGAAGTGGTCTTCCGGTACGCTGATTTTCTTTACCAGTATTTGAGAAAGAAGGGCGCACGCCACAGAATGCTTCCACAGTTCACCCTTTTCCAGGTTATAGCCCATACCAGCCGTTTGGTAGTATTTGCTGGTGCTTTCAGTCATGATAATTTCATATAGTTTTTTTTGGCCTAGTAAAACCAGCGCTTCCTGCAAGGAACTGATTTTTCTTTTTAGACCAAAGTACGCTGAATTGCAGGTTTTCAATATATTAGCAGTCATAGCTTGATCAAGACTTATAACCCGGACCAGATCTTGCACGTTGCTTTTCGGGTCGTGCAGCAAGGAGAATACTTTCTGGGCAACTTCGGGAAGTGGTGCTAGTCGGTTGATTTTCTTTATGATTTCTTCAATGCCCTTCATAATTCCTTTTCCTTGCCACCGGATATCTTTAGAAATACCCGCCCTGTACCTATTTCCAGGCGCATTGTGCGGTTGACATTATCACCTATATCCTCTTTATCTATAAGGACGTTATTTCCCCAAAGGATCTTCCGAAGAGCTATGTGGTTGCGTTTACCGATGTTGAAGAAACCACTGGCGTCCATGACCTGGGCTCCACCGGCTATCTTGATGATCATGCGTCTCTTGTTCCCACCATATTTATACGCTTCTTTGAAAAGCAGGGGGACCCCTGTATCTGCAAACATGAATGGTTTTTCTTCCGCTTTGTCCGGGGCTATTTTTGATTCCGGAAGCATAAAATGAAGCAATCCTCCTACCTTAGCCACGGGATCATAAATGGATACTCCAATACAGGACCCTAAGGAGTAAGTAACCAAAATAGCGGAGGGATCGTTGCTTACGCGCATGTCTGCAATCCCGACTATAATCTTTTTGTTCACGATTTATCTTTCTTCTAGTTCTTGTAGTAGACGGTGGGGCACAGGTATTTAAAAGCGTGCTTTACGCCGGTCAGGCTTTCCGAGTGACCGATGAAAAGATAGCCTCGTTCACCAAGTGCCGAGTAGAAACCGTTTATTACTTTTTGCTGCGTACTTTTATCGAAGTAGATCATTACATTACGGCAGAAAATTATATCCATGGGTTCTTTCCAGGGACGTGGTTCCATCAGGTTATATCTGACAAAGCGGACAAACTTCTTAACTACAGGCTTGATTTGGACATATCCCTCCCATCGGCCATGTCCTTTTTGGAAGTACTTTCTCAGGATATTCATATCGATGTCTTTACATTTTTCTGCCAGATATGTCCCCTTCTCAGCTATGTTTAAGACCCTTGTGGATATATCAGTTGCCAATAATTCCACGTCTAACGCGGGTGTGTACGCCCTATGTTCCAAGACAGTTATCATCATAGAGTAAGGTTCTTCGCCGGACGAACAACCTGCGCTCCAGATTCTTATTTTTTCGGGTCTTTTTTTCTGTGCAAATATGTCAGGAAGTACTTTATTTTCTAGGATTTTGAAGTGCTTGGGCTCCCGGAAAAAACTGGTTAGGTTGGTAGATATGCTGTCCAGTAGTTGAACCAGTTCGTGGCCGGTTTGATCCTTCATCACATAATCATAGTACTCCCCGAAGGTACGAAAGTTGGAGTTTCGCAACCGTTTGGCTAGCCTGGCGCGTACCAACTGCTTTTTGCCTGTGTGGAGGTTTATGCCGGCTTGAGAATATACAAGTTTACTGAACCGTTCGAATTCTTGGTCGGTAAGGTCATCGAACATCGAATTATTTGAATATCTTGTTTATCTTTTCTTCCATAACCTCGGCGGTAAACGGCTTAACAATATAATTAGCAGCCCCCGATTTAACCGCTTCTACGATGTTTTGTTGCTGCGCCTCAGCTGTAACCATCATGACCGGAATATCTTTTAATGCAGCGTCTGCCTTCATGGTTTTTAGGAGATCGAGTCCGGTCATGACGGGCATGTTCCAGTCTGTAACCACGAAGTCAAACTTGTCTGCTTTCAACATAGTAAGCGCCGTTTGACCATCTTCGGCTTCACTCACATTGTCGAATCCAATTTGTTTCAGAACATTCTTTACTATGCGGCGCATGGTATTAAAATCGTCAACCACCAGAATTTTCATGTTTTTATCTGCCGGCATAACTTCATTATCTCTCCTTCCAGGTTTTTTGCAGAAATTTAATGTATTATTGCGGCACCCTGCCCTTCGGCCACGTTAAAGATGCCGTTTATGTCTAAAATCAACCCAACCCTGCCGTCCCCCAGTATGGTTCCTCCCGCCAGTCCTTTGGTATTTATCATGTGTTCTCCAAGACTTTTTATGACTACCTCCTGTTTACCGAGAAGATTATCAACTAAGAGGCATTTCTGCCGTCCTTCGTTCTCGACGACTATCACCAGAGAATCACAGGGATTTTCATGTTCAGCTTGTACACTGAACATCTTGTATAACCGCACCAACGGTATTAAATTCTCCCTGACTTTAATCATTTCGCCCTTGCCATGCACGGTGCTGTAGTCCTCTTTGCGTGGCTTTATAGTCTCTTTAATGACCACCGTCGGTATTATATAACGTTCCGGTCCTACTTTTACGATGACACCGTCAATAATAGCCAGAGTTAGTGGAAGCTTAATCATAAAGGTAGACCCCTCTCCTGGACGTGAATTTATTCCTACCTTCCCACGTAACTTTTCGATAGCCTTTTTTACCACATCCATTCCCACACCCCTGCCCGAAACATCAGTTATCTTATCGGCTGTGGAAAACCCGGGCTGGAATATCAAATTATCAGTCTCAAATGAGGAAAGATTCTCAGTACCCCTTACCATGCCTTTTTCCCTGGCCTTGTTCAATATCTTCTCCCGGTTTAATCCCGCTCCATCGTCTTCGATCTCTATGACGATGTTCCCCCCTTTTTGGTAACCTCTTAACCAAATGCTACCGGTAACTGCTTTGCCTCTGGCTTCTCTTTCGTGGGGCGACTCGATGCCGTGGTCTACGGAATTGCGTATCATATGTACCAGAGGATCGTAAATGGCATCGACCATATTTCGGTCGATCTCCGTGTCCTCTCCCGTCATGTGCAAATCGATTTTCTTATCACACTTTTTGGCAAGATCGCGCACCAACCTGATCATTTTCTGAAAAGTGTGTTTTATGGGCACCATGCGTAAAGACATGGCTGTTTTCTGTAGCTCACTAGTAATACGACCTAACTGGGAGAAATCGCCGATGAGCTTCTGATCTCGTATCTCCTGGACACGGGGATTTTGCCTAATCAAAGACTCGGTGATAACCAGCTCACCAACCATATCTATTAGGTTATCAAGCTTCCCGATATCCACCTTGATGGCGCTAGCACCCCCTGCAGTTGCCGTTAGAGCCGTACCCTTCTGTTCACGGAGTGCATGGGCCACTTCCTTTGGGCTAACCCTTGCCTCTTTGATGAAAATTTCTCCAATTTTTGCCCCAGAAGCTTGCTGCTTTTCGAGGGCCTTATTTATGTCTTCCTGGCGGACGACACCCTTTTCAACCAGTATTTGTCCCAGTAGTCTAGAATCTGTTGGGGCCGTCTCGTCTTCCGTCTGCGACTCCTGTACGGACATTATTCGGCTTAGATATCCGCCAAGATCATAATCCTTTTGTTCAGATATCCCCGTATCCAAGGCTGCTCTTAGGTCTAGTATCATCCTTTTCAGCATGTCGCAGCCGTCCAGGATGAGGTCGATGATTTCCGGAGAGATAGAAAACTCCCCGTTTCGCGCTTTGTCCAGAACATTTTCCGTTTCGTGTGCCACTCGGTTAATGTCCTGTAGATTTAGAAAACCAGAGACCCCCTTTATGGTATGGAATGGTCTAAAGATAGTGTTTATGCAGTCCTTATCCTCCGGAGACTGCTCTAGGGCAAGAATGTCTACCTCAATTCGTTCGAGGTGTTCCATGCTTTCAGTGACGAAGTCGCCAAGCAACTCTTTGTCTTGAGAGAGATCGGTGGTTGCCGGGGCCTTCTTGACCTGGGTCTCTGCCCTTGTTTCTTCACCCTCCATCCTGATTTCATCTTGCACTTTCTGCTCTTCGGTACCGGCAATATTTAATTCTTTAAGCAGGATATTGAAATTCTGAAGATGTGATGCACTGTGCTCCTGTTGTTTTCCAGCATGAGCTTCTTGTAGCAGCGAAATGGCCTGGGTTAGCTTTTCATAAACGGCATCGGTATCAGGT
>CAYSYZ010000133.1:0-5732 GCA_964435205.1 uncultured Desulfovibrionales bacterium | reverse complement strand
GTTTCCGGCATAGAAGGATTTGCGGCTGAGAATATGGGTGAAGAAGGGGCAAAGTTAATGCTTCCTATGATTGCTACGTTGGGAATTTACATCTTCATAGCTAATCTTATTGGGCTTGTGCCTGGGTTTATGTCCCCAACTGCCAATCTAAATACGACCCTATCAATGGCCATTCTTGTATTCATAACCACTCATATCTTAGGGGTCAAATTCCACGGGCCAAAGTATATCAAACATTTTATGGGGCCTGTTGGTTGGCTAGCCCCTCTTATGTTCCCTATTGAGCTCATTGGACACTTTGCACGTGTCTTGTCACTATCCATACGACTCTTCGGTAATATTATGGCCAAAGAAGTCTTGCTCGGACTACTCTTCATGTTGGCAGGGGCGTTTTTGGGGCCGTTACCAATTATGGCCTTGGGTGTATTTGTTTGCTTTGTACAGGCCTTTGTTTTTGTGCTCTTGTCCATACTGTATTTCACAGGGGCTATGGAACACGCTCATTAAAATGACAACCTTTTGGAAGAAGGCAAGTATATAAATTTAGGTAAAGAAAGGGGGGAGATAGGAGATGAAAAAGACGCTGTTAGTATCATTACTTGTGGTTCTTACACTGGGGATGGCTTCGTTGGCCTTCGGCCAGGAGGCTGCCGATACCAAGGCAGCTGGTTTAGATTTCTTCGTTATGACTGTTTTAGCCTGTGGCGGTTGTATTGCTGTTGCCGCCTTTGGTGGTGCCCTGGGGCAAGGTATGTCCATTAAGAATGCAGTCGAAGGAATCGCCCGTAATCCAGAGGCCTCTGGTAAGATCACGGTTACCCTGATTATTGGTTTAGCACTGATCGAGTCGCTGGTCATTTACGCCCTGGTTGTCTGCTTGATCATGCTCTTTGCTAACCCGGCAACTAGTAAGGTTTTAGCTTTCATGGGTCTGTCCTAAGATTACCTGTTTGCTCTAAAAACCGGGGCTGTATGTTTCTTATTACAGCCCCGGTTTTTAGTTGCTATCAAGAGATTCTGGTTTTTTGTTTTGAGGCTATAACTCATGAAATATATTAAAATCCCTCCGGCCGCTATTCATAGGCTGTCCATATACAGCCGCAAACTAGATGGCTTCTTGCGAGAAGGACAGGATATTGTCTCATCAAAGAAACTGGCCACGGCCTGCGGTGTCAATTCGGCTCAGTTACGCAAAGATCTTGCTTACTTCGGTGAGTTTGGTGTCCGTGGCGTCGGTTATCATACCGAACATCTATCCAAACACATCAAAAAGATTCTGGGTCTGGAAAAAGAGTGGCGTCTTGGTCTTTTTGGTGTGGGGAACTTAGGCCAGGCACTGCTCCGCTATCCAAACTTCATAACACGAGGCTATCGGTTCGTAGCGGCATTTGACGTCGCGCCCGCTAAGATAAGACAAGAACTAGAGTCCGGGCTGACGATCTCGGACGTCAAGGATATCATGGAAGTAATGAGTAAAGACCCTTTCGAGATCGGTGTCATAACCACGCCTGCTGACCAGGCACAAAGGGTTGCTTTGCTCGCTATTGCGGCTGGAGTAAGAGGACTCTTAAATTTCGCCCCGGTAGTACTTCAGGTGCCGTATAACATCTTTGTCGAAGATGTAGATTTCACCATAAGATTAGATTCGCTCTCCTATTACTTAACGGCCAAAACCTAACACCTTCCGTAAAAAACGCCCCGTGTGGGAATGCTCCAGTCTGGCTATTTCTTCGCAGGTGCCATAGCCTACAACGTGTCCCCCATCGTCTCCCCCTTCGGGTCCCAAGTCTATAATATAATCAGCGGTCTTGATTACGTCCAGATTGTGTTCGATAATGACCGCCGTATTACCTGCCTCCACCAATCTATTAAGCACCTCAATTAGTTTGTGTATGTCTGCCGGATGCAATCCGGTCGTAGGTTCATCCAGAATATAAAGGGTCCGGCCGGTGTTGTGCCTTGACAGTTCCTTGGCCAGTTTAACCCGCTGGGCCTCGCCACCTGAAAGAGTGGTCGCCGACTGTCCAAGGCGGACATATCCCAGGCCAACCTCGCCCAAACCTTTTAGCTTGGCCTTTATGGCAGGCACATTCTGGAAAAATCGATAGGCCTCGTCAACCGTGAGGTCAAGAACGTCAGCTATAGTCTTTCCCTTATATCTTATTTCCAGAGTTTCCCGGTTGTACCGCCTACCGCGGCATCTCTCACAGGTTACGTAAACGTCCGGTAGAAAATGCATCTCTATTCTTATCAAGCCATCGCCGTTACAGGCCTCACAGCGACCACCTTTGACATTGAAACTAAAGCGGCCGGCCTTATAGCCCCGAGCCCTGGCTTCCGGTGTCCGTGCAAAAAGCTCGCGTATGGGGGCAAAAAGCCCGGTGTAAGTAGCCGGATTGGAACGTGGATTCCGCCCGATAGGGCTCTGGTCAAGATCGATGACCTTATCTATAAACTGAAGGCCGTCAATTGTTTCTACACAGCCTGCTCTCTCCTTCGAACCATACAATCTCTGAGCCAGGGCTTTGTACAAGGTATCGATAATAAGGCTGGACTTGCCTGACCCGGATACGCCCGTGACACATACCATATGCCCAAGGGGAATGCTTACCGTGATATTCTTCAGGTTGTTTTCAGAAGCCCCCACCAAGGTGACGTGGCCGCGGGCTGCACTGCGCTTCTTGACCGGCACAGAAATAAACTGCCGACCGGACAAGTACTGTCCGGTCAGAGACGTCTCACTATGGAGCAGCTCCACCGGTGTCCCGGCAAAAACAACCTCGCCCCCCTGTAGCCCGGCCCCGGGCCCCATATCGACGACATAATCGGCGGCGCGAATGGTTTCTGGATCGTGTTCCACCACCAGTACTGTATTTCCAATATCGCACAGCCTTCGCAGGGTACCAAGAAGTCGGGCATGATCTCGCTGATGCAGACCGATGCTCGGTTCATCCAACACGTAAAGCACTCCCACCAACTGTGAGCCAATTTGTGTGGCCAGACGGATACGCTGCCCTTCGCCGCCGGATAATGTGGACGAGGCCCGGTTAAGGGTCAAGTAATCCAACCCTACTTCCTTAAGAAAAAGCAACCGGTTGTTTATCTCCCTGAGTATGCGCTCTGCGATTTCAAATTCCTTCCCCGTAAGCTCCAGACTGTTAAGTACTTCTATGGACGTTTTAATATTCAGATTCACCAGCTGGTCTATTGTCCAGAAACCCACACGTACAGAAAGCGCCTCTTTCCGCAACCTGGCCCCTTTGCAAACCGGACAGGGCTGTTCATTCATATACTGCTCTATCTCCGCACGGGTCGATTGGGAAGAGGCTTCTCCATAACGACGTTCGAGGTGCGGGATTACTCCTTCAAACTTCTGTCTGTAGAAATTTCGTCGTGCGTGCCGATCATATGAGAATAAAATCTCCTCCCCTTTAGAACCGTAAAGCAAAAGCTCTTTGGCCTGATTCGAAAGGTCTCTAAAAGGTGTATGGATATCAAAGTTACCGTGTTCAGATATGGACTCGAGCATTTGCATAAAGTAAACACTGCGCCGGTGCGCCCAAGGGGCGATGGCACCTTCACGAACAGAAAGACTGGGATTAGGGACGATCAGATCAGGATCGAAAAAGTGACGAGTGCCCAGACCGTCACAGCCCGGGCAGGCACCTAAAGGGTTGTTAAAGGAAAAAAGCTGAGGGCGCAGATCCGGAAAACTGATCCCACAATACACGCAAGCCCGTGTCTGGCTAAAAATTACCTCCTCCTCGTTAACCTGTACTACGGCCATCCCTTCGGACAATGAAATGGCCATACCGAGAGAATCAGCCAGCCTTCTTTCCATACCTGGCCGAATAATGAGGCGATCGATGACCGCTTCAATGGTGTGCTTCTTATGCCGGTCCAGGTTCAGACTTTCCTCCAGGCTTAAAATCTGACCGTTCACTCTGGCCCGGACAAAACCCTCCTTCCGGAGACGCTGCCAGATATTTTGATGTTCTCCCTTCTTCTGTACGACCATTGGCGCCATGATAATTATTCGGCTTCCTTGTGGAAATCGCAGGATGGCGTCAACCATTTGATCAATGGTCTGGGTCTGAATCTCGCGGCCACACTGATAGCAAAAAGGCCGACCGATGCGAGCAAAAAGCAGCCGCAAATAATCGTAGACTTCGGTCACTGTACCTACTGTGGAGCGAGGATTTTTACTGACGGTCTTTTGTTCGATGGCAATGGCCGGAGAAAGACCCTCGATGGATTCAACATCAGGTTTGTTCATCTGTTCCAAGAATTGCCGGGCGTAGGCAGATAGCGATTCCACATAACGACGCTGCCCCTCGGCGTAGATGGTATCAAAAGCCAGGGTAGACTTCCCCGAACCGCTCAAGCCAGTAATAACAGTGAGCTTATTGCGAGGTATGACTACATCTATGTTCTTGAGGTTGTGCTGCTTAGCACCCCTTACAGTTATATTTTCGGTAACCATATATCCTTCGATGTTAATCGCGCCGTCCGGAGTGTTCGGCCATCCGGGCAGCAAATTTCAGTGCAGCTAGAAGGCTGGATGGATCGGCCTTTCCAGTGCCTGCCAGGTCATAGGCCGTCCCATGATCTACGGAAGTGCGAATGATGGGCAAACCCAGAGTTATATTGACGCCATCTTTAAAATGCAATAATTTCAAGGGGATGAGGGCTTGATCATGGTACATGCAAATTACGGCATCAAATTCCCCCTGGCTGGCCCGATAGAAAAAGGTATCAGCCGGGAACGGCCCTCGGGCGTCTATCCCCAACGCTTTGGCGCTTTCAATAGCTGGTGCAATTATCTTCAACTCCTCGTCACCAAAAAGTCCGCCTTCTCCGGCATGCGGGTTCAGGGCCGAGACAGCAAGTCGGGGTCGTTCAAGATCAAAGTAACGACGCAAAGCGTCATTTGTGACCGTCAACTTCTCAATGATCATCTCTGGAGTCAATCGTGCCGACACGTCCCGCAGGGGCATATGGATAGTTACCGGTACCACTTTCAATCTGTCTCCAGCCAGCATCATGGCGTACGGGCCTGCGCCTGTTTTTTCTACCAGGAGCTCGGTATGGCCGGGATAGCTGTATCCCGCCATGTGCATGGCCCTTTTGTTGATGGGCCCGGTAGCGATGGCCTGCACGCGTCCGGAGAGAGCCAGCTCAACAGCACGCAGGATATAATTAACCATGGCCGCACCGGTCTGAGCCGTCGGCTGTCCGTATGCACATTGAGAAGGATCCAGTTCAGAAGCCGGAAGGATATGGATTTTTCCAACTTCGAGTTCTTCTTCCAACCCAGTATCCCGAACCAATTTTATACTCAGAGGGACTCCGGTAATCCTGATGGCCCGTTCCATGATAGCCCGGTCTCCTACCACCACCGGCCGGCCGTAACCATATACGGTTGGCACGGCAAGGGCATGGGCAATAATTTCCGGCCCAATACCCACCGGACAACCCATGGTCAGAGCGATAATCGGCAACGCCAAGTTCTTAACC
The DNA here is from genome assembly GCA_964435205.1 of uncultured Desulfovibrionales bacterium. Classification (GTDB taxonomy): domain Bacteria; phylum Desulfobacterota; class QYQD01; order QYQD01; family QYQD01; genus CAYSYZ01. The sequence goes on along the minus strand of CAYSYZ010000133.1, from coordinate 215 downwards.
CCTTAATAGATTTGAGAAAACCTCAATTTAAAGAATCGCCCGATTAATGTCAACGGCCATTTCCTCTTCCTGAAAACTCAGGTCCTTTTTTCCGGTTATCGACTCATCGCTCACCTATTTACTTTGATCCGTTTATAAAGGTTTGAAGCTCCCCGTCCGCCGCAGGCGGACCTCGACGGACGGGGAATCTCCGTATGTAAGGTAAAATGCATGGT
>CAYSYZ010000132.1:4521-5781 GCA_964435205.1 uncultured Desulfovibrionales bacterium | reverse complement strand
TCCCCCTCCGCTCCGCTACGGGGAGAACCAGGAGTTCGCTGCTCAACTGCCGCGTTCCCCCCGGAGCGAAGCGGAGGGGGGAACCTGCTGTTCAACATCTTCCTGCTGTTCATTTTCACCATTGAGAAGCTCATCGAGTATTTCCTCTTCGATTTCCTCATCCTCAATAATGCGCTCTGCCATATTTGCAGGCAAGGGAATGTTATCCCTCATGGCGATCAGGCGGTCTCTCATTGCCTCAAGGGTTCCTGCAACGGCCTGAGGCGAGGATGCCAGAAGCTTTCGCACAATCAATGTGGTCAGATGCCGCTGTTGTTGCGGAAGTGCATAGGTATTATCTCTTTGAAGAAACTCTGAAACGGCCTCGTATAGCTTATGCTCCTGCTCAGTTGGGTTAAAAGGGCGGGTAATAAGTTTCCTCTCCGTATACTGGATATATTCAAGCACTTGACGCCGAAGGGTTCGGGTACAATACGATTGCAAACGGCTGCGAAGCTCATTTAAGTCTCCCCCGACATTTACATATTGTGTCCGGAACGAAGGAAGGTCTCCGAATATGCGTTCATCAATAATGCTGGTGAGACCATAAATTTCTAATAGAGAGTTCTGAAGAGGCGTGGCAGTAAGGAGTATCTTGCGCCTACCCTCCAAGGCCCATCGGACGTTCTGACCCATCCGATTGCTTTGACGATAGGCATTTCGCAACTTATGAGCCTCATCAATAACCGTCAAGTCCCACTGGACAGTGCGGATATCTCCGGCATTGCGGCTGGCAAAATGCATCGAGGTTATAACAATGGCATCAGTCTCAAATGGATTAGGAATACCTTCTGCCAGGGCTTCTCGATAAGACTTGGCATCGATGATCTTGGTAGGCAGGTTAAATTTCTCTTCCAGTTCCAATGCCCATTGTTTTCGTATGGATGCCGGACAGATGACAAGCAGTTTGCGGTGACGTTCTGCCCAGAACTGGCAAAGAACCAATCCCGCTTCGATGGTCTTGCCCAAACCGACTTCATCAGCAAGGAGAACACCTTTAGAGATAGGAGATCTGATAGCAAATGCAGCCGCCTCAATCTGATGAGGATTTAGATCAACGCAGGCATCAAATAAGGATTGGGACAAGCGGTCAATCCCTGTCCCGCCACGGCGGACAAGCTCATGCGCAAAGTATTTGGCGTGAAAGGGCGTGCTCATGCAATGTCTTATCAAACATGGATTAATTTTAACGCATGCCATAAGCGCTTGAAAAAGTATACC
>CAYSYZ010000132.1:0-4511 GCA_964435205.1 uncultured Desulfovibrionales bacterium | reverse complement strand
ATTAATACGCGGAAGGGAATAAAGAAAAGCCCCTCGATGTGGAGGGGCTTTCTCAAGGATTGTGGCGGTAATAGCATGGCGAGATATTTGCCGGATAGACGTTGGCCGGGAAGTTTTACGATCGGCCAGAAGTGTCTATTCTAAGGACCGGTATGGGGAAGTTCCATTATTACCGTAGTCCCGTCCTCTTTGGAAGACTGGAGCGTTATATTGCCGCCGTGGCCCTGGACGACCAGGCGGGCCATGTATGTGCCCAGGCCCAGGCCGTCTTTTTTCCCAAATGAGGCGTATTTTTCAAAGAACCTGGCGCGTATCTCTTCGTATATTGGGAACGCTCATTAGTTTATAAGTTTATACTCTTCGGGCAACTTGGAGATGCGCCGTCGCGTGGGGGGGCGGACAAGATGACGTCCGTACATAAAGAGGGGCAACAGCCCGTTCATATGTCATTAGTGTTCCCACATGCGTGGGGATGACTGCAAACACGCTGAATTTGCCTGCCCACTTGTGCGTAACCTTTGTGGTATGCTTGGCGCCTCAGCTATGGTACGACCTGAAAATGTGTTTTTCCTTACTTTTTCCTGTTTAGCCCTCCGGTATTAGTTTTGTACTTTCTACCTAAACCCAGATAGTGTAAAATTCCTCTACTTGACAGTAAATTCCTGGATTGATTTTTAGCCGGGCAGGATGGGACGAAATGACTGGTTATTGGAAGAAACTTCTCAGGGTAGACCTTACAAAAAGAAAAATCGAGACGGAAGATATTCCCGAGGAAATTATTACCAAATACCTTGGAGCCAAAGGTATCGGGGCCTACTACTTTATAAAAGGTCTTAAAAAGGGCATTGACCCGCTTTCTGCAGAAAACAGAATAGTCCTGGCCACCGGCCCTTTTCAGGGCACTGGAGTCCTCTCTAGCGGACGTTTCGTTACGATTACCAAATCTCCGCTCACCGGTATATTCCTGGATAGCTATTGCGGAGGCACCTTCGGCCATAGTCTAAGACGATGCGGCTTTGACCTTGTGGTCATCGAAGGAAGGGCAGAAAGGCCAGTGTATGTATCAATTACCAACGGGAAGGCTCAGATAAAAGATGCCGCTCATTTATGGGGGAAGACGACCATAGAAACAGAGAAGGCCATAAAATCGGGAGAAGGTAAAGAAACCAGGGTGGTTTCCATCGGCGTGGCTGGAGAAAACGGAGTGCTTTTTTCCTGCCTGATAAGTGACCGGCGGCGCGCAGCCGGCCGCGGAGGGGCCGGAGCAGTCTTTGGAGCCAAGAATCTCAAGGCCGTAGCCGTAAACGGCACATGCGATATTTCCGTTCACGATGCCCAAAGAATAAAGGGATTAAACCGGAAGGCCGTCCAGGCGGCAGCACAAAGGCGTAAAGATAACGTTGGCTTCTATTCTTGTGGTACCTCGTCGGTCTTAAAATATGCGCACCAGGCAGACCGGCTACCCACCCTGAATTTTAAAAAGGGTGAATGGGAGTATTACAGGGGACTGGATGGAGAGACGATACATGGAGAAAACAGGGTAAGACTTGACCCATGTTGTCCCTGTCCGATAGCCTGTGGGGGTGTAATGGTCTCTCAGGGTAAAGATCGTCCGGAGTATGAAACCCTGGCCATGCTCGGGGCCAATTGCGGCCTTAAAAGATACGAGACGGTAGTCAGGGCCAACGAATTGTGCGATCTTTATGGATTGGACACCATTTCGACCGGTAACGTGATCGGGTTTGCCATGGAAAGCTCTGAAAAAGGGATAATAAAAGAAAAGATCAGTTTCGGGGATGAAGAAAGAATTATTTCGTTGATTGAGGAGATCGCCTTTCGCCGGGGGTTAGGCGATCAATTGGGCTTGGGTACGAAAAGATTGGCAGAGATGTGGGGATACGGTTCTCATGATTTTGCCATGAATGTGAAAGGACTTGAGCTTCCCGCCTGGAATTCCCGGGGGAAGCTAGGCCAGGGTTTGGCTTACATGACCGCGGATATTGGTGGCAGCCATTTACGCGATGGCCTCGAGGATGATAGCCCCCCCAGGCAATCGGCCCTGGGGATTGTCAGAGATCTGGTAGAGAGTCAAAACCGGAATGTGGCCAGGGATAACTACATAATATGCGCCTTTGCCCTGTATACGATCACCCACGAGATGTGTCTGGATTATTTTAAGGCTGTAACCGGTCTGGGTCTGAATGAGGAGAAGATTCAGGAAATAGGCGACCGGATATTTACCCTCATTCGAAGTTTTAATTGCAGAGAGGGGATAAGCCGCAAAGACGATGTTCTTCCCGCCAGGGCTATGCAAGAGCCCCTTCCATCCGGAGTAGCCAAAGGCTGTAAGGCGTTTATCAGTGAAGGGGATAAAGAACGGTGTCTGGACAAATACTATGAGCTGCGCGGCTGGGACAATAATGGCCTTCCGAAAAAGGAGACCTTAAAAAAGCTTGGTATAGAGTTTGACCTAATCTCTTAATCGTGGTTTTCTGACAGTTTCAGTGAAATTTAAGACCAGATCTTTTTCTGCCAAGGCCAGGTCCTCAATCTTCGAAAGTAACGTATTGTACTATCTGTTTTAACTTCTTTTCTCCAATACCCTCCACGGCCTTAAGTTCGACGATATTTTTGAACGGTCCGTTTTGTTCACGAAAAACAGCAATGCGGTTCGCAAGGTTGGGCCCGACACCGGGAATAAGTTGTAGGTCTTCCCGGGTGGCCGTGTTCAAAAGTATAGGGATGCCGAGGAGCAGACGTTTGGCATTGGTCATGGGATGAATCGTAATTTCGCCTGACATAGCCGCCGCCTGGGTGACTGTGACTATGGTGCCTGTGGGTATTTTTTTTGACAGGAGTCCAGCGGCCACCGGGGATTTTGTTTTCAGGCCGCCAGCTCTTTCAATGGCTTCCCGGACGGAGGGATCCTGATAGAAAGTATAAAGGCCTGGAGACCTGACACCCCCCTCTATCTGGACATATTTGAGCCCCCGTGTGGAAAAGGTCTCGCCAGATGGAGTTGGATGGGTGGTTTTGCCGTAAGAGAGGTAAAGGTAAGTACCGAGCAGGATTACAGCCAGTAAAAGGACGGCCTGCGACTCGTGTTTATTCATAGCGCCTGCGGGAGAAGAGTTAGGCTCTTTTTTTCTTTGCGTCTTTCAGGAACTTGTAGTTGATACTGTCCACGAGGGCCTGCCAGCTGGCCTCGATGATGTCAGTTGAAACACCGACTGTTCCCCAGGTATCATCCTTGTCGCTGCTTTCGATGAGCACTCTTACCCGGGCCCCCGTACCGGCTAAGTCCGGCATTACGCGCACCTTATAATCACCGAGGTGCACTTCCTTAAGTTCGGGATAAAACTTTTCCAGAGCCTTACGTATGGCGTTATCCAGGGCATTAACCGGGCCATTGCCTATGGCCGCCGTATGCTCGATTTTTCCCCCGACTCTGAGCATGATGGTTGCTTCGGCCTGTGGTGCAGCATCCTCTTTTGATTTCTGGCCGATGACCCGGTAACCAAGAAGATCAAAATATTTTTTCTCTGTTCCCAGGGCCCGGTGCATCAGGAGCTCGAAGGAGGCCTCAGCCCCTTCGAATTGATACCCCTGATTTTCCAGGTCCTTGAGTTGTTTCAATATCTCCAGTACAACGGGATCCCGACTTTCGAGATCCAGTCCGTACTGCACGGCTTTATGGAGAATATTGCTCTTGCCGGAGAGATCGGATATGAGTACGCGCTGCACGTTTCCAACCTTTTCCGGACGGATGTGTTCATAGGTTTCCGGGTTTCTCTGTACGGCACTCACGTGGATTCCACCTTTGTGGGCAAAGGCGCTGATTCCAACAAAAGGCTGGTACCTGTTGTGTGGTAGGTTGGCAATCTCGTTTACAAAACGCGACGTTTCGCTCAACCTGATCAGTTGTTCTTCCGTTATGCTTCCAATCTTCATCTTCAGCATCAGGTTTGGAATGATTGTACACAGGTTGGCGTTTCCACACCGCTCACCGTAGCCGTTTATGGTTCCCTGTATCTGAGAAGCTCCCAGTTCTGCCGCGACCAGGGAATTAGCCACGGCCAGTCCGCTGTCGTTATGAGTGTGAATGCCAAAGGGGACATTATTCAGCTCTTTTTTTACGTTGCGGATTATTTTAGCCACATCCTGCGGCAGCGTCCCGCCGTTGGTATCACAAAAAACGATGCAGTCCGCACCCGCCGAAATGGCCTGTCTCAGAGTGGCCAGGGCATATTCCGGGTTGGCCTTAAATCCATCAAAGAAATGCTCTGCGTCGTAGAAAAGTCGCTTGATGTGGGGACGCAGGTAGGCCAGGGAATCACGAATTATTTCCAGGTTGCGTTCCAGACTGATGCGCAGGGCATCTCGGACATGTACATCCCATGTTTTGCCAAAGATGGTGATAACCTCTGTCCGGGCCTCTAGAAGGGCGTTCAGATTCGTATCCCGTTCCGCGGTTGCACGCGGATTATGAGTGCTACCAAACGCGGCAATCT
>CAYSYZ010000131.1:1892-5829 GCA_964435205.1 uncultured Desulfovibrionales bacterium | reverse complement strand
GGCATCAGGGCTCACCCTCTGACGTGTTGAAAAATATCAGAATTTTCAATAGATTTCCGCAATACGGGTACACCGTAAACATAGCGCTGTGATATGTTAAAAATTATCTATGTTTTTAACATATTCTTAAATCATGTTCGTTTCCTTAACATGTTTTCAGCTTTGCGATCGAGATCACGTTATCAGTAATTCCAAGAAGCCTTGGTTAATGAAATAAAGCTCTTTTCCCTTCTTTACGCTGGTGAGGAGTCCGAGATCCACAAGTTTTTTCAGGTTATTGGAGGCAGTCTGTCGCGTGCTTAATCCGGCTCGTTCCACAAAACTAATCTTGCAGTAAGGCTGGCTGTAAAGAATTTCGATCAGATCCTTGGAGTACAACTTGGGGGCTTTGGCTTTCACCCATTCTGCCGTGGCGGTCATCTGGTCGCGGATGGCGAGGATGCGGTCACGGGTCACCTTTGCCGTCTGCTCGATCGCATCGAGCATGTACAGAATCCAGGGTTCCCATGTTTCCGCCTTGGTAACCTGCAAAAGACCGGAATAATACTCCCTCTTGTTCTCAATGATGAAACGGCTCAGGTATAGCACCGGAATGTCGAGCAGTCCCCGTTCGACGAGATAAAGGATATTCAGAATCCTGCCTGTTCTGCCGTTGCCATCCGTAAAAGGGTGGATGGCCTCGAACTGGTAATGTATAACCGCCAGCTTGACCAGCGGGTCTACGTCATCCACGGCATAGATGAACCGCCCAAGGTTTGTCAGCTTGTCGCGGAGAAGAGACTCGCCCTCGGGTGGCGTATAGATGGTCTCGCCCAGCGGGTTGGCCAGTTTGGTGCCCGGAACTTTGCGCACGCCCGCCGAAGTCCGCTTGATGATCTGGTACAGCTCCACAAACAGGTTGGTCGTCAGCGGCCGATTACCGCTTCTCATCGCGTTGAACCCGTGCCGGAGCGCATCTTGATAGTACAGAACCTCCTTGGTGTGGGAGGTTGTCCTCTGGCCCTTGTCAGCAAAAGCACGATAGAGTTCGTCGTTTGTGGTGACAATGTTTTCGATCTCCGACGACAGTTTAGCTTCCTGAAGACCGATCGTCTGAATGAGCACGCCTTGGTTCGGTATTAACTCACCGGCCCCCTTCAACTCCGCCAAGGCCTTATTGGCCGCAATCGCTTTTTTCAGCACCGCCTTGCTCTCAATATCCACCAGCGGCGGCAGGAGCGGCAGGTCGTTATAGGGCATCTTCGGGTCGAAGCTCATTGCACCACCTCCAATCTGGGCAGGCAACGCCGGCCGATCTTCCCTGCGTAGGCAAGGATGCGGGTCTGGACGGTTTTGTGTTCGGTGGGTGCAGGCATAGCTATAACGTATTTATCGTTTCAGATTCATCACTCACGGAGGCACTTCCGGATGATCTCGGCACTAGATATTTGTCTACCTTCAACGAGTTCTTTGGTGGCTTCTACTACCATTCGGGCTCGCTTTCTGATGAAAGCAATAAAGTCATCTTTTACCTTCTTTTTTCTTTCCTCATTAGAAGTACAATCTTCATATCCTCCGTTCGCAAGTTCATGGATTGGAATCAGATGCGAATTGAGACGCTCATTAACGATTTCTTCTGAAGCCCATTTGTAGCGATCTTTTAGATAAACCAGAGGATCTCTTCTTCCTATGGCAAGATTGGTGGCATCGGTTATAAGGGCGCAATTCAAGGCAATATAACTATCAATCTCAGCCTCTTTGAGCAAGGCATCTGGGTATATGTGGTGGTATTGTCTCCTACTAATGCTGTCGCGATCAATTCTCTGGGCGGTTGCAAAATCATATGAGCCGAGACGGCATGCCACAGCAAGAATAGCCTTTCCTCTTATGGTATCTCGTTTTGGCCAAGTGGCGTTCAGCAGTTCATCCTCATCTGCTAAAGGATGAATCTGTTTATTATAAATAGGAATATCTCGTTCAGTATAGGCACTACCATCCTCTTTTCGTGCTTTTGTGATCACTCCCTTCATGCCGATGTAATCAGCATATGCTCGCGAAGCGGCGGAATTCTCATATCGATCCGTAAAAAAGGCCGACCACAAATACTTTTTTAGAAGGCTCTCACATGCGCCACGTTCATCGCCCTTGTTCGGGATCTGAGAATAGAGCGCTGCAATAACCGCAAGAACAGCATTAGTGGGAAGACGTTCCTGGTCTACAATTCCTTCATTTTGTAAAAATTTGGCCATCTCATTCAATCCATTTTCCATAGCCTCCCAATTGTCCACCATGACAGATTTATCCATCTCCCACAAACCCCTTTGGCTCGGGAGCTTATCCTGCATAAGGGCGGATGTATTCAGGATGAGATACGACAAGTCATAATAGTACTTGACATCGGGAAATTTTGCGTCGAGCTCTTTCTGCAAATCATGGAGTGATTGACCCTTCACACCTTCCACTTCAGCTACTATAATGTCATACATTGTAAGTGGCTTGCTATTCGTGTTCATGTTGATAAATACTTCAAGAGCGACATCCTTGCTCGTGGATGTTGGTAGGGACAGGTATGGGAGATTGTAATTCTTGATCGTTGCCCGAAACTCATTAACCTTATCGCTGACTCTTTTCTTCCAAAGAAAAAATGATTCAAGGTTCTTAGGGTCTTGTGGCTTTTTCCACGCTGTCGCATCGTTGATCCATTCATCAATCTCAGACAGCATATCACCTGGTTTGAGAAGATTCGTCGGAATCATACCTCTTTTCAGACACTCTTCTGGCACATCGCACCAGAGAGGATAGCGTTGTCCGTTTCGTTTGTAATAACGGGTCCTACAGTAAACAAACTGCTCATCGCTCTCTCTTTCCCCTTGGTCATCAAACTCCGGAATATATACGAAGTAGGTTTCATCATCATAATTGTTGTGTAGCACCCGCCACAGTGCTGTCAACCGTTGCTGCCCATCGAGCAATTGTTCAAGAGCTCGCGTAGCAGTTTCTGGATCAGCAGTTTTAAGATAGCGGGAGATGAACTGTTCTCTTTCGCCAACCTCCAAGACCAAGGTAATTCCCAAAGGCAGATCTTTGATTATGGTATTCACCAAACTGCTTATACGCTTTCTATCCCACGCTTCATGGCGTTGAAAACGGGGAAGCTTTATTTCCCCCCTTTGGATTTTTCCGTACCAATCCTCAATTTTGCGATTTCGTGCCTCCATTATTAAATATCCCCCAATAAACATTCTATTTCAACTTTATTAGCCCGAAGCTGCGCCGTCATGAGTTGGTGCAGCAGCGTGCGGAACAGGGCGGTGAGCGCTGCGTGCTTGCGCTCATGCACGTGCGCTTTGTCATCCACCACCTTGAGGATGTGGCCAATTTCGTCCTGTTCGTCGACTTCGGGATAAGCAACAAGCTCTGCATGAACCGTGTTGCGATTCAGCGTCGGATTCGACGCGCCCGAGTTAAAGCGTTCAAATCGCAATGTCGCCAGGAAATAAGACGTAAAGAGTGGATCGTGTCCTTTGAAGTCCTTCACCCAAAGCGTGGTGTCATGGGGCCAGTAATCGCCTTCAATGTAATGGACTTTCCCCAGCGTCCCCTTTCGACCGACAACCACACCTGGTCCTTTGACCTTTGCGGCGTTGTGATAACTAGCGATGCCGCCTGACGAAACGACCGGAACGTCGCCAGCTACCTGATCCTTTTTGATGATGTCGAAGCCCCTTTGCAAAATGCAAAACTCATCAAATCGCGTTACGCGCCAACTCTGCGGCACGGGACCGATTTCGGTTTGTTTTTGGGGTTCGCCGCGGAGGCCTTGGGTGAAGATCTGGTGCAGAAGCGACTTTTTTAGTTCCGTGTTTAGCGCGATCAGCCGCTCCTGCTGTTCGATCGCCCGCTGCACCACCCCCAACACCCCCGCAATCTTCCGCTGCTCGGGGAGAGGCGGAACAGG
>CAYSYZ010000131.1:0-1882 GCA_964435205.1 uncultured Desulfovibrionales bacterium | reverse complement strand
CAGAGCTTCGACTGCGATAGGTTTGGAATCGTCGTAACGTTGCCACGCCCAAAATAAACGCTGCCAACCTCGAAGGCATACCAGAGCCAATAGAGCGCGAAAAGGGAATCCGTAGCGTCATCTCGCAGGCGGGCGCGGTGAAGGTGGTTCTGGTAGTAACAGCGGGCAAGTTCTCCACGCCAGATGGCGGTGCGTCCGATGTCGCCGCCCTCGCAGACGAGTAGATCGCCAGGCAACAAGGCCAATCGCTTCTCTTCCGCTTCAGTGAAATGCATCTCGTCGAGGTCCGACAAATCGAGGCGACCCCAGAAGACATTCTTCGTGCGGAGGAATGGGCGCTGGTTCTCACCAGTGCGATTCTTCTTCGAGACCTGCTTGCCTTGCTGGACCGTAAAAAGCGAATCGAACCGCTGGACTTGCCAATTCGCAGGGATGTTGCCAATCTCCGTCGAGACAATCCCGCCTTCTTGAGGCGGACAGGAATGTCCGCCCTCCTTTCTCGCAGGCTTAGCCATACCGCTCCTCCCGCTCCCTGAGAATCAGGCGTTTCTCGCGCTGGATTTCATCGATCAGTTCCTGCTCAGTGGGCATGTAGAGCTTGTATTTCGAGGCGAAAAGCTGTTTGTTCTCCTTAAGCACGGAGTATTTGACGACGGTCGCATCCTTTTCGGTACAGAGGATGATGCCGACGGTGGGATTGTCGTCTGCGCCCTTGACCTTGTCCTCGTACAGCCGGACATACATGTCCATCTGGCCGATGTGCTGGTGCGTGAGTTTACCGGTCTTGAGGTCGATGAGGACAAAGCATTTCAGGATGTAGTTGTAGAAGACCAGATCCACGTAGAAATCGGAGGTTTCGGTGGGGATTCTCTGCTGGCGGGCCACGAAGGCAAAACCCTTGCCCAGCTCCATCATGAAATCCTGTAGTTTGCCGATGATGGCCTGCTCAAGCTCTGACTCACGAAATTTGTGTGAATCCGGAATGCTAAGGAACTCAAGGACGTACGGATCTTTGATGAAATCCTCCGGCTGGGTGTGCAGATCCGCCGTCTTATCCCGCGCTTCCGCCTCGACCGGGACCTTGTCGCGGCTCATCAGCAGACGTTCGTAGTAGAGCGAGTTGATCTGCCGCTCCAGAGCGCGAACCGACCAGTTCTGTCCAGTGGCTTCGCGGGCGTAGTAGTCGCGGGCTTCGGGCTTTCCAACACGCAGAAGCAACTTGAAATGCGACCAAGTCAATAGGTGCCACGGTGTAGCACCTATTGCAGATTCAGCTGGGCCATCGGAGCTTTTTGAAGATTCTCCACACAGTGTGCGTAGAATTGGGAAAGTAAGGTAGAACTGCCGCATGCGTTTCAGATTGCTGGGATCAAAGCCGACCCCGAATTCAGCAGTCAGCATCATTGAAAGATTCATGATGAGAAACGAGCCGTATTCAGCCCGTTTCCGACCTTTTTGCTCTTCCTCAACGATTAATCGGCCAACATGCCAGTAAGCCTGGACCATGGCGAAATTGACGGCTCGGTAGGCTTTTGATCGTGCAGTACGAAGGACTTCCGCGACGGACTGGTAGAATTCGTAACGTAGTGTCTCACGAATTGGTGTGCTTGAATCACCAGCGGTCTTTATCCGTGCTATCGCCGTCTTCTTCTTTGTCATACGCCTATCCTCGCCAGAACTGCCTTGAGCGCCTTATCCGTCTCCCTCGCTTCTTCCTCAAGTGCGTTCAACTCCTCCACAATATCCGCTATGGGCCGGTATTCCTCACCCGCGCCGGTATGGATGTAGCGGCTGGGGGAGATGTTGAAGTCGTTCTTCGCAATTTCCTCGCGGGTGACGATGCGGCTGTATTTCTCCACCTCGCGCCACGCCTTGAAGACGT
>CAYSYZ010000130.1:0-5862 GCA_964435205.1 uncultured Desulfovibrionales bacterium | reverse complement strand
ACGGGGTTAATAACCTGGGAGTAAAACAGGCCCCCTTTTTCGTCCTTATTGGTGCTCAAATGCCCTCTGTCCTGGTGGAGATTTCTTTTCTCAGTAATCCTCTCGAGGCCAGTCGCCTAAAGGATGTGGGGTACTTGGAGAATATAGCGGAGCACTTGGCAGAAGGCATCCAAAAGTATGTTCGTGACACGGAACTGGCCTATCTTAAACCTGAGCCTTCCTCATCAAAAAAGCATTGATGAATGGGTCTATATCTCCATCCAGCACTGCGTCAACATTACCTGCTTCTAGATTTGTACGGTGATCTTTAACCATGCGGTAGGGCTGTAAGATGTACGACCTTATCTGGTTGCCCCAGGCAATTTCTTTCTTTTCATCGTAGAATTCTTGCTTTTTCTGCTCCTGTATGGATTTTTCCCTTTCATATAAGCGTGCCTTCAGTATCTTGATAGCCACGGTTTTGTTCTTATGCTGTGAGCGCTCGTTTTGACACTGCACAACGATGCCCGTTGGTACATGTGTGATACGGACTGCCGAGCTTGTCTTGTTGACGTGCTGGCCGCCGGCACCGCTGGCCCTGAATGTGTCAATCCGCAAATCGGCTTCGTTGATCTCGATTTCAATAGTTTCATCCAGCTCCGGCAGTACCGACACAGAGGCAAAAGAGGTATGCCTTCTGCCACTGGCATCAAAAGGAGATATGCGGACGAGGCGATGTATACCCATTTCAGCTTTCAAGTAGCCGTAAGCATAGGGTCCGGATACGGTAAGGGTAACATTTTTTATTCCGGCCTCATCACCAGGTAGGATATCAATGACTGCAACTTTGTAATCTTTATTCTCAGCCCACATGGTGTACATCCGGAGAAGCATCTGCGTCCAGTCCTGTGCCTCCGTACCCCCGGCCCCGGAATTGATGTACATTATGGCGTTGCTGCGGTCATGTTCGCCTTTTAGCATTCGGTTGAATTCAGCTTGTTCTATGGCTCTTCCCAGAAATAAGAGTTTCTTTTCTACCTCGCGGGCGGCTCCTATGTCGTCTTCTTCTACGGCCAGCTCAAGAAGAATCTCAGCTTCTTCAAGATATTTTGCTTTTGCGCTCCACCCGTTGATCTCATCATGGATAGTGGCCCTTTCCTTGAGGATAAGGGCTGCCCTGGCCGGGTCTTCCCAGAAGGCTTTTTGGGCAACAATTTGATCAACCTCCTGGAGTCGCTTCATCTTATTGTCCAGATCAAAGATGACCTCGCAGTATGTCCAGTTTTTCTCTCAGGTCTGCTATCTGGTTTCTAAGTTCGGTGTACATAGCTGTTGTTCCTCCATTTTGAATAAGAAATTACCACTATACTGAGAATAAAGCAAACCGTGGGGAAAAAGTCCCCCAGGCGATTATAGATTGTTTTTTCAGAGAGGAGACAGACATTCTCTCTCAAAAAGGTCTGGGTAAAGAGGGATGTGCTCTGGGTGATTTCACCTGTGGGTCGGACAAACATGCTGACACCGGTGTTTGCAGCTCGGGCCAGACTGACGCGGTTTTCGATGGCGCGAAAGACAGCCATCGACATATGCTGGTAGGGGGCGCTGGAACGGCCGAACCATGCATCATTAGTTATGTTTACGAGCAAGTTTGCCCCGTTACGCACCTGCTCTTTGGCCAGTTCTGGAAAGATACTTTCAAAGCAGATCAAAGTACCTATACGCAGCCGGCCAACAGTGAGCGGGGTCACGGATCTTCCCGGGGTAAAATCACCTATGGAACCAACAAGTTTTCCGGCAAAGGGTAAAAGCGACCTGGCTGGCACGTATTCACCGAAGGGTACAAGATGGACCTTGTCATATCGTCCCATGATGTTTCCCTGAGGTGGCAGCAGGTAGGCACTATTAAAGTACATAGTTCTGCCCTCATCATTACGGTCATAGGCCGGCGCGCCGAAAAGGAGGTTTGTTTGCAAGCGATTAGTAAGCTGCATGATGGCAGCACTCAGTGGGTTTGGGTCCTGGAAGTAAAAAGGGACGGCAGTCTCGGGCCATATCAGGATGTCAGTCTTGAAGCCATTGGTGGCTGCCTGGCTAAGGCGGTTGTATATATCCACAGTTTCCGTTTGCCTGAGGGGGCTCCATTTAAAGTCCTGCCTTATGCTTCCCTGGATGACGGCCGTGCCTACTTTGGGAGATATTTTTAGCTTTTGTTCTATATCCTGTAAGCGGTAAACGCCATAACCCCAGTAGACCAGGGTGATGGTCACCAGGGCCAGTATGCATGGCTTAAAGGGTGTTATTCGGTCGCGGACAGCATTTTGTCTCCAGATGAGACAGGCCAGTATTGCATTTACTAACACGATATAGAACGAGAGACCATAGTTGCCTAAGATGTCACATATCTGGATGACGTAGAGGTTGGAGTACTGGGAATAACTGATGTTTTCCCATGGAAAACCAGTCAGGAGTTTGGACCGCAGATATTCGAGAGAAACCCACAGGATAGGTGAAGTAATGACAGGACTGAGTCCAGCCCGTTTTGCGTAGGCCGTAATGTAAGTAAAAACTGCGGTATAAAGGGAAAGGTAGACGACGAGGAGCACGAGTATGGCAATACTTACAATGATGGGCAGATGACCGTAATTGTGCATTACTCCTGCTATCCAGTAGAGGAGTCCGGCATAATGTACAAGGCCGAAGGCGAAACCTAGCCAAAAGGCGTAACCTGGCTTCTGATTATCTATGGAGACAAAAAGGGGAATAAGGGCAATCCAGGCCAGGACTGCTATGCCGACTTTTGGAAAACTCAAGACCAGTAGAACGCCTGAAAAAGCAGATAGGAGAAAGTGCCGCAAGTAAGAAATGGCTTTCAAATCTGACATTCTCATGCTCTCGACATCCTTATGGTAAGGAGTCGGCCATCTCTTCTTTAGTGAGATCAACCTTTGTTATCTTGACTCTACCAATCTTGCGTTCAGTCGCTGATTCGATCTTCATTCTTAAGGGGCCGAAGGAGATTTCTTCACCGATGGCCGGGACGTGGCCAAAAAGGTTTATTATAAATCCCCCCACAGATTGATACCTGCCCTCCGGGATTTCCACGTTGAAGTGCTGCTCGACTTCTTCTATATCCGTCTTCGCATCTACGGATATGGTACTGGTACTGACCTCCTTGACGGTCTTTTCGGGTACGTCGTATTCATCCTGTATTTCGCCAACGATCTCTTCCAGAATATCTTCTATGGTAATGAGGCCAGCTGTCCCACCATATTCATCAATGACAATGGCCATGTGTGATTTTTTTGCCTTAAATTCCTTTAACAGGTCTTCTACGCGCCTAGCTTCGGGAATAAAGTAAGGTGGTCGTAGTATATCTCGTAAGGTAATTTTTTCCTCTTTTTTTTTCCAAAACTTCAGGATATCCTTGGCGTTGACAATCCCAATAATGTGGTCGGAGTCCGCTTCATAGACTGGTATGCGAGTATGCCCCTCTTTAATAATTATCTGGATAAGATCGTCGAGAGGTGTGTCCACCGGCATGCATAGCATACTGGTGCGCGGGACCATTATATCGAGGGCCGTGGTATCCCTGAGCTTTAGAATCCTCTCGATCATCTTCCTTTCTTCTTCGCTGAACATGCCTTGTCTTTTGCCGGCTTCAATCAGGTGTCGCATGTCTTCGGTGATGTCTTCGATACTCTCGTGCTTTTCTCCTTTTTTGAAAATAGCCAGTAGTCTATCCAGAAAGGTTTTATCCCGTTGGTCCAAACTAAAAGTTCCTCCCCCTCGATTCCTTTTGTGTCATATGTGTTGTTGATTTCACTGACCGATGTAGCTTAGCAGTTTGTAGGTAAGCTTGGCAGCCAGGAAGTCTGGGGCGACGTTGCCAGGCTGCGGTGAAAGTTCGACTACGTCAAAGGCCAGGACACGCCTTTCCTGGGCGATATGGCGCAGAAAAAAGAGTAAGTCATACCAGCCAAGACCACCTGGTTCGGGAGTGCCTACAGCCGGCATAATTGATGGATCCAAGACATCCAAATCTATGGTTATATAGACCTCGGGTAGCAGCCTGCTTAATAATTCTTTTAAAATAGCCTCTCTGTCAGCAAGTACTGCGGGGGCGTAAAATGGTCTAAGACCCTTCTCCCTTATAAAGACGGACTCTTCTCGGCTGAGGGAGCGTATTCCTATCTGCTCAATGGGGTTATACTCGATTGCCCGGCGCATGACGCAGGCATGGCTAAAAGGGGAATCCTGATAAGAATTTCTCAAATCAGCATGGGCGTCGAATTGCAATATAGAAAAGGATGACCTGAGGTCAGCGGTCGCCTTTATGGCTCCCAGACTGACCGTGTGTTCGCCACCAAGAACCACCACCATTTTCCCCTGCCTTAGCAGGCGAAAACAGGCTTCGTGAACTGCATTTACCATGGCTTCGGGCGATGAGACGCGAGGTTCCACTTCGCCCAGCGTGGCGATGCCCGCTTCGCTTACATCCTGATCGGTTTCTTCGTCGTAGAGTTCTAAATAGCGGGAGGCGTTAATAATAGCCAGCGGGCCTTCACATGCACCGCTCCGAAAAGAGGCAGTGCCGTCATATGGGACCGGAACAATTACTGTTTTTGAAGATTGTAACCGCGATCTCTCGTCTTCTAGCCCACCGAAATTAAAGGCTGTCATCTTCTCCTTAAATGCTTATTTGCATTCTCTCATCGCGTATGAAGTTTTCCACCCTGCGGATGGCCTTGGGGAACTCGAGACCACGCTCGAGGCTCTTTATTTCCGCGTTTTGGACGTTAAATATTCTTTTGACATCTTCTACCGCTTTTGGGCCATTGAATTGTTTGCAGGAGAAGATATCTAGGGTCAGATACAGTTTTTCCGGGAAGGTGTGGATACTTATATGGCTTTCAGCGATTAGGACAAACCCTGAGATCCCCCAGTCTTCAGGTTTTAAGCCTGAGTAGCGGAAAACGTACGGCGGCATTATTTTGGTCATTTGAATTTCTGATGGGTAGCTACTCAAAAAGTCATATATATAGTTTATATCGGTTAGCTTATCTCTGTCGCAACCATAACCATCCATCATCAGGTGTTGTCCAAAGCCGAATTCGATATTTTCCAATTTGCATTACCTCCCCAAAAAGTAATGTGTGCTCGGGAAAAGACAAACTAAAAGATGGGGGGCGAAACCACCCACAATATACTGGCAACGCCTTTCCCGATGTTTTCTACACAATGCACCTGGCTAGCCTTAAAATAGAAACAATCACCTTTACGGACTTTGTGTTTTGCCTTATCTAAATAAAGAAGTACGGTTCCTGATAACACGAAACCAAATTCTTCTCCTTCATGGGAGACTTCCTCGCGTGTCTTTTCCCCGGGCGATATGGTGACTAGCACCGGGTCCATTAAGCGGCTTTGGGCGCCCGGCACCAGAAGCTCCACTTTTAAGGCATCGGTTGAATCAGATGTAGTGACCCGACCTGACTTTGGATAGACATCCTTTTCTGGTGATGCCTCCTTAAAGAAACTGGCAAGTTCCTCTCCAACCACATCCAAAATATCCTTCAATGTGGCGATTGACGGAGAGGTAAGGTCACGTTCTAATTGTGATATGTATCCTTTGGTTACATAGGCTCGATTAGCCAGCTCCTCCATCGTTAAATTGTTGGCCAAACGGAGCCGTCTTAATTTTTCGCCTATTTTTAAAGCCATAAACCTCCAGTATCTAGTTTAATAAAAGTAAACAGAAAGTTTAGTGACTTAGCAATATGGCGCTTTTATAATATCCATTTAGGCCTTTGTCAACAAAAAAAACTTGCTAATGTAAGAAGCAAGTAAACTGTCCGGAGTTGTAGCACATAATCTGTCCGGTATAAA
>CAYSYZ010000129.1:0-5901 GCA_964435205.1 uncultured Desulfovibrionales bacterium | reverse complement strand
GCGCACCTGAATGGGGTTCAGGGGGCCGGAGGTTCAAATCCTCTCGTCCCGACCAATTAAATATACTTTATAATGGGATCTGTTTGATTGTTTGAGGATATCTAAATATTCCTTGCTTCTACGATTGTCTCTACTCCATCTGGGGGCATTACGTACAATAACCGCATCAAACTTATGGTCTTGGGCATCTGCGATCAATCATTGTAAAATACGCCCTTCCGGGTTAAGCGCCGCATGTTCCTGCCCAGCATGCCAGCGGTAAACAGCGCCTCCAAGGCAATCAATTGCCGCTTGTAGCGGTTCACGTTGTGTTTCTAAGGATTCACCCTTTCTCGCCCGGCTTTCTGTCGAAACTCTTATTAATGGGGCAAACTTTGATCCTGCTGTGTACCCCCATTTTTATCGGCCATAATATTCATACGGGAAAGCTTCTGTGGCAAGCTTATACTGCTCATCAACAGGGAGCCGCCTTAGCTCAGCAATGGCCTGCTCATCGCCGCCGTACATTTCAGCGCGGCCACCATCAAGCACAAGCTCCACAACCTCAACCCTTGGCAGCTCGTACTGCCCTGCATCTGTTAGGGCATCATCCCCTATAGCATTCCAAGTTCTAACTAATGCATTGATTATCCGTTCTTTCATTTTTTCATCCATGCCGTGTCCTCCTCCATGCCGTTTAAGATATTAACTATTTGCACGTTCACCCCTTACCTTTTCCTTTTTTCATCGGTATGCATCGCCGGTTCAATTGTATAAATATTTGATAAGGATTTAAGCCCTCTTTGGCCAATAACTTTTTGCTCCTAGGTCCATCTAGGCAGGGGTCTAATCTATAACTTGTTTTTTATCGGGTTCAGCGTTTTCCGCATACCTTTTCCAGGCCACCGGCAAGCTGCGCAAGACAATGCGCTTATTGTCAGATGTAATAGTCAGGTGGCAACGCACCGGCGGGTGCAAACCGTGATCGTGGGCGATCTGCCTTAAAATAAGACCCTGCAAGCCCAGCCATGCGCGAATGTTGTCCTCCTCCATTAAAAATTCGGAAAACGCCCTCATAAACCTTTGTTCCCGCGGTGCAAGCTCAAAATGGGCATCCAAGAGTATTCCATCACGGCTGTAATGCCAAACAAGTTGGTCCAGATTTGATTTTTTCACTATGGCCCTCCTCCTCCTATTGATCCCTCTATTTAATTATAACCACTAGTTCTTGAACTTTTATGAAAACACGTCCAGTCAGTGTCGGTAATATTACGGGGTCGTTGTGGAAATGGGCTCCCGCTATGTTTGAAGATTTGCCTGCGAGGATGTAGAGGGCCGCATAGAGTTGCTTTTTCTTTTGGTAAATGTTTCCGGTCTATATTTTTGTAGCGTTTCCGTCGGGGATATATCTACAGCGGGGATATTCTCTTGCCGCGATTCAGCCAACCATGTGGAATGTCAAGAATCAGCCGTCCGGCTTGGGTGGGATTGGTTAGATGGCCTCGTTACATAACTGTTTTGCCAATACATTTTTCAATGGCCTTCGGCAGATCAGTATAATTCACAGATCCGGAACACAGCCTTTCCAGTGATTTCAACGTGATTGAACGCTGACTGCGGTTCCTTGAGTTTAAAGTAATAGTGGACAGCACGTAGAATCGCCATTGGTCGAGGTTCAACGGGTCAATGGTTCTCTTGTCCGTGTGCGCCAGTAGAGCAAACACGTAAACATCTGCCTGCCGCCTGGCTTCCCGCGATTGCACGTTGGTATTAGCATCCCATGCCCGCGTTTTGGAGGTCGCAAACACGATTGAGGAGAGTCGTTTCTGATGCCAGCTTTGGACATACGCAGCAGATTTCACCTCGATCCTAATGCCGGATGGTGTCTCCAGATCAAAAGGTGCCCACTCGTCACGCACACCATCCCCCGCTAACCCCAATGCGCAGGCAACGATGTACTCCGCAATACGCCCGCGCGTTGCATTACTTACCAGGTCAGAAGCACTCCATTGCCAGAAACTCAACAGGTCAAATTCAAGATCATGTCCGTTGAAACGGAACCGTTCTTTTCCTGTCTTTCGTGCAGTGTCCAACCGATTGAGATCATTCATTTAATCATTTCTTTCTGTAGAACCGTCAAGGCTCATCGGCGCGGTTTACCACATCCGATAGAGCGCCTTGTTGAAACTTTCTCTTTCTTGCCTTTGACTTTGTATTCAGCAGGGATTTCATGTACCGTAGAATAGCGATCCATCCATAACAGGTCCTTCCCAATAACAAGCTCCTGTATTGTTGCGTGATGAGTGTTCGTCATGGGGACGAGACGCATTTGAAAACCATGGTTTCTAGCCATGGCTTTAACTTCGTCTGCATGGTCGTAAGTCATTAAAAAATCACCCTTGACTGATTCGCAGAGCGTAAACAAACGCTCATGGTCAAGTGTAAAGTGTCGATAAAGTCTTTTGCCAGCCCTTTTCCCTCCAGCTGTGTAAGGAGGATCGATGAAGAAAACCACATCTTGCCTATGTAAGTATTTTCGAATAACATCCAAGCCATCACCCTTGTAAAACGAAATTCTGTCTGCAATGAGTTTCAGGTTGGAGAATCGCTTGGCAAGCGTTGCAGGATACCATCGAGATCGAATGCCCTTCCCGTTCTCTCCGTATTTTAAGAAGCCCGATCCTTCCGCCAATATGCCACCGTGAAACGTCCGGTTCTTCAGAATGGTCTGAAACGCCTTCTCTCTTGTATCCACGCCTGTTTTAGATATCTCGTCTATGACCGATTCCTTCGTTAGCTCGAATGAAATAATCCTCTTTGCAATCCATTCCGCGTGCCCATCGACCACTGATTGCCACACCGCTGCTATGTCCTCATCAATTTCAACCATGATGACACGTGAGACGAGGTCTTCAAACAACGCCGTTAGGCTGATAATGCCACCTCCTGCAAAAGGTTCGACCAGAATTTTGGGTTTTGGATAACGAGTTGAAATCCAGTCTCGGAACGTTGGAACAAACCATGTTTTTCCTCCAGGATAGCGGAAAGGACTTCTCTGTGGAACGGAAGCGACATTAACTGGTTTCGGCGATGTCAAATCTTGACACAGATCTGGGAATAATAATTGTTGCCTGGGTGTTTTCATTTCAGAATGGCTTTTCAATTGTCTTGTTATTTGGTGCTGTTTCGAGTTGCTCATCAAACTTTTCTTGGAGTAACTTTATGAAATCGTTTATTTTCCCTGGCGAAGGAGTTGTGATCGACAAAAGAGCAGGCTCAAATTCCGTAAAGAATTCGTCTACTTTCGTTAGCCTGAATCTGTTTTGTCCATCATCTTGGACTAATTTGAGATCGTATATTAGCCAAGCAATATCAGCTTTTGACTTACTGACTTTTGTCAAGGGAAGAAGTGTTTCAAAGAAACTTTTATTCAATGCAACAGCTGTCTTTTTGCGCCAAGAATGAAGAATCCCACCCTTAAACAGAAGCTGCGGGGCTAGACGTTTCCGGGAAGAGGACAGGTAATCCGGTCGTGGATAATTTGGCTGAGTTGACCAATCCATCTGCGCATGAGCTTTTGGATTTTTCATGTAGTACTCAAAGGGATCACGCACATTTCCAGAAATATAAACGGCCTGTATCTCAAGTGCTCCAAAGTCAAAAACCTTGCCATTATCGTCATATGCAACAAGGACAACGTCTATATTGCCCGCTGACTTTCCATTAGCGTCATTCAGTCGGACCTCCGTTAGTGAGCTCCATGAAGTGTTATCACCGAAAAAGAAAGATGCTGCGTCATCGGTAATAAGCCAATCTTCCCTGAATCGGATAGGACAGGTTATCGCTGGAGTGTCATTGTGAAATACACTACATACACCGAGAGGATTTCTCGCTTTGTCTTTTGTACAGTTTGGAACCTTATTATTGAATGGACAGAGGCGGCGAGAACGATAACGGTCAGCTTTTGATGATTGGTCGTCAATGAGGTGCCCGAAGACCTCGGCGAGTGGTTGTGTGTGTTGCGTCATTTGTACCTGTCCTTTTTTTTCATTTTATGTCCCAACTTTGTCATCTGCAACCGATGATGAAAAGGATCATATAAAAATTTGCCAAAAAACACAACGAAATGAAGTTATGGCTGATAATGAGGGTTTATTATTTGAGGCGATCTCCTTTCGTCTCTCCCCTTACCGGGATATCCTTTAGTTCGAACAAGAGGCAGGGCATCTCTGAACTCGCATACACTGCTGCAGACGGGAATTCCAGGCTCTTAAATTTCATGGCCCGGCAACCGTGCGGAAAATTCTTGTCCCACGTTACGTAGTAGTGCTTGCATTTATGGCAGTCGATCATGTTCGCTACCCACAGTTATCATCTTGTTGAATAATTATTTGACGCAACGTCCCATCAAGAAAGGCCTGATAATTTAAGCACATATCGTCCGGCAGAAGCAATCCAAAAATACTGAACCCAAAGGATCGCATCATGCCGATTGCTTTTGTATCCTCTTTTCTTTATATTCTCAGTAGGCCGAAAATCAAAGACTTGTTTCTTGGCCATATTGCAAGCACCGTGCGGTCTGCATCCGCCTCACGAACTGGATGATAATGGTGTAAAGAATACATGTCCTCTGGATCTTTCTTCTCAAACAGACCGGAACACCGGCCAGTAACAATCATTCCCAGGTCCGAGCACCCTATCTCGCGCCAAGACATCGATCCTGAAGCCTTAAAGGTACTATACCGATTGAGAAGTCATGGCTATCTGGCCTATCTTGTTGGAGGTAGCGTCAGAGACCTCTTTCTGGGTCGAAAACCCAAGGATTTTGATCTCGCTACCAATGCCCGGCCCGGTGAAATTAAGGAACTCTTCCGCAACAGTCGTCTTATCGGGCGCCGGTTCCGACTGGTCCAGGTCTTCTTCAAGGGTGGCAAAGTAATAGAAGTTTCGACCTTCAGATCTCGTTCGGAGTTTGATACTACCGGAAAACCCCTGCCAAGCGATAACACTTACGGAACACCAGCCGAAGATGCCTTGCGCCGCGACCTCACCATAAACGCACTTTTTTATAATATCGCCGATTTTTCCGTCGTGGACTATGTAGGTGGAGTGCAAGACCTTAACCAGGGAATTATCAGGGTTATCGGCGACCCAGACCTCCGTTTCGTTAGAGATCCGGTGCGGATGGTGCGCGCCATCCGGCACGCGGCACGTACCGGCTTCACAATAGAAAAAAAGACCTATCAGGCCATCCAAAAACACAGAGATAATATCTGGCTATGTCCTGTATCCAGAATCCGTGATGAATGGCTAAGGGATCTTACCGGCGGCAGTGCAGCGGCATGCGTAGACCTGATGTTAAGAACCGGGTTGTTCGTCTCTTTCTTCCCGTTTTATGAACCGGTCCTTAGTAAGGAAAGGGGAAAGGCGGTTTCTTTCCTTTTAGCTCTCCTCGGCCGGCTGGACAGAATGCTCTCCGAAGGAACGCCAGTCAGTCAGACGCTTATGTTTGCCCTTTTTCTGCTCCCGTGGTTCCGCTCTTCCAACCTTGCGTCACCGGCTGCCCAGCCGCCCGGTATCTGGTTTACCGAGGATATAAAGCAGGCCGTAGACTCGGTCCTGGGAGTGTTGGATATCAAACGATCGGATCGCGATGACGCTGCCCACCTGCTCGCCGCACAGCCTGTCCTTTCGTACATAGCCGAAAAACAACAACTCCCGAAACGGCTCAGGCCACGCCGGTATCCTGTTGAGGCCGTAAGGCTGTTTCTGCTGGCGAAAGAGGCTGAAGGTCAATCAATCTCGCCATTTGTTATAGGGCTCCTTTACAGGCCCACCCGCCCTTTAACAAAGCGGCCGCGGCGCAGACGCAAAAAAACGAAAAAGGGCTATACTGACATCTATGGACAGAGTTGCTTGAGT
>CAYSYZ010000128.1:0-5918 GCA_964435205.1 uncultured Desulfovibrionales bacterium | reverse complement strand
TTGTAGGCAAATTTTACCTACTGTGAATCTTCTGCCGCCCTGGAATCGCCATAAAGCCTGGTCACAGATTGTCCTGGCCAGCGCTGATTCATTCGGTAAACAAAGGCCAGAATCTCGGCGACCAAGACGTAAACTTCAGGGGGGATCTCTTGTTCCAGATCAAGCTTAGACAACACTTCGACAAGGTCAGGATCTTCGCGGATAGGTATGCCGTTTTCTTTGGCTAAGGCGATAATATTTGCCGCAACGATACCTTGCCCCTTTGCAGTGACTTTCGGGGCCCGGTCTTTATCCGAGTCATATTTCAGAGAAACGGCCTTCTTTATCTTCTTTTTCCAGTCCTTCATCAGTCGTTCATTTCAAAAACATTATTTTTTAAATTATGCCGCGTAGGCTCGGTACCGCTCTTCGACACGAACTATGTAATCTCGCGTTTCCTTAGGCAGATCCCCCGGTCTCTTCTCCAGGTTGCCCATCCCCCAATTGTAAGCAGCAAGGGCAAGTCTTACATTTCCCCGGTAATGATCGATTAACTGGCGCAGATAGCGCGTCCCGGACATAATATTCTGGTATGGATCATAAGGGTCAGTTACCCCCAATTCAGCCGCCGTCCCAGGCATAATTTGCATAAGACCCTGTGCACCGGCTGGTGACACGGCCCGCGGGTCACCACCGCTTTCAGTCATAATAACAGCCTTGATAAGCGCCGGTTCTACTTTATACTTATCGGCTGCTTCTTCTATGACCCGGTTAATCTGTTCAAAATCTTGTCCCCTTTGCAATTTATTTGACACCTTTCCCTCGTTCTCTCCATTCCCTGCACACCCCCCCACCGTATTCACTCTTTGGGGGAGGGGCGGCAAAGGCAGCGACATGAATTCCTCAGGAAACACCCCGCCTTCTTCGGACCCGGTTTCAGAGAGAATCGCCTCCAGGATACGGGCAAGAGACTCAACAATAATTAAATATACAGGTTTTTGTTCGCCTTCACCGGATAGAGAAGCACGCAAAAGACT
Organism: uncultured Desulfovibrionales bacterium; assembly: GCA_964435205.1. Lineage (GTDB taxonomy): Bacteria > Desulfobacterota > QYQD01 > QYQD01 > QYQD01 > CAYSYZ01. The sequence continues at coordinate 4,902 of CAYSYZ010000128.1, read as the reverse complement.
GCTGAAATCAAGCTGGCCGGGACCGGAGGGTGCCTGTGCAGCGGAGGAAGCAAAGGCACCTGTAATCCGAGGATCGACTTTGTTTATCATGGCAAAAGGAAAAGGCAGCAAATTTCATACCAATATAGGTTAGGGGATCTTGATTTCGCTGTTCAACCATTCCAAATAATCTTTGCTACCGGCAACGGCAGGCACAGCCAGGATCTCCGGTACTTCATAAGGGTGGATTTCCCGAATAGCCCTCTCAATCTCTTCATAAAGATCTCTTCTGGTCTTAATCAGACACATCCACTCTTCGGCTATCTCAAGATTGTCTTTCCACCAGTAAGTACTCGTTATCGGTCCTATAACCTGGACGCAGCCAGCTAATCTTTTCCCCACAATAAACCTGGCAATCCTCTGTGCATCGTTATTTTTCTCCGTGGTTGTCATTATCTGGATGTATTCCGTCATCTTATGAACTCCTCTAAACATTCAGCAATAGCACAGCACCTGACCAGAGCTAGTAAAATGCCAGTACCGAAGACCAGGCTATCTGCGACCCTAATAATCTGGCACAACTTTCAAAAAATATAAATCAGGAATCACTAATAATCTAAATCCACATCACGAGGCCTTCTTCTTTGCCTCGATTTTGTCAATGTAGACCGCAGAACTTACCAGAACCACTCCAAATAATAGCACAATAATACCTGTAGAAATAGGGTTGCCGGTATACAGATTTATCTTCCCTAAGTCTGGACCGAGTAAAGGCTTAATATTTGCGTATAACAGGATGTATGCAAGTCCGGCCACAAGCCCACCAATAATGCCTACCAGGGCATCTATCGCCCCCTCTCCCACGGAAACCACAAGCGTACCCGGGCAGTATCCCAGAATGGCCATGCCTATCCCAAAAATACAGGCTCCCAGGACCACACCTGTCAGGTTGAAGGTCTTGATATGCAGTGACGCCAGTCCTAACTTTGTTTCCGCGAATAAAAGTACGCTTCCTATACCAATAGCAGTAAGCAGCACCTTCAGGACAGTGAAATCCTCGAGCATCGCAAAGCCGCCTATTTTATTGAAGGTATTTACCCGTGATCTCTGCAATATCCATCCAAACAACACGCCGAATATAATGGCTTTAGTCATTTTCTTATCTCCTGTAAAAGAGTCTCCCGGTGATAAGGAACGAAATAATAGCTATGGCACCAAATACAAGGCTACTCAGTGCCAACTGCATGCCGCCGGAAAGAATGTGTCCGCTGGTACAGCCACCAGCAAGCCTTGCCCCAAAAAGAAGTAAAAACCCTCCAACAAACGCCCAGAAAATTCTTTTTGAAACAGAATTGCCTTTTGCCTTTTCCCATCGCTCATGTATCATTCTTATTTTAAAATCCTTCCAGATTACAGACGTGAAGAACGATCCGATAAGCGCTCCCAGTAAAAAATACAGCTCCCACAATCCAGATTTCGCAATCTCTTTCATATAAACCGTATCCCCAATGCCCTGCAACAAGCCTGAAGCGTACGGAAACGCTGTGGAGGCCCCAATCGGCCTGTCTGACATATTAGCATTGAAGACAACCGCGTCGAGGATTGCCAACAGAATGCCTGCCCAAAACCAATGCAAAGGCTTACTATATTTTTCTCTCATCGGTTACCTCCTTTTTTTAGAACTTGAAAGTACTCACCTGCCCCAAGTCCTTAGGGGTACTATCATTTATCCAGCCGAATGCCACTTCAGGTAGCACCATCGCCGTAAAACCGGTTATGAAACCCGCGGTAGCCAAGTCATCAGACCACCGTACATAACTTAGGCAATGGATTCCTCAGCCATGATAAAGATCTTGGTACCGGCAGCAAAACCCAAAATATAAAGAAGGACAGATCGTGCAAGAATAAGCGCACCCGATCGACGACGCCGGCAAGCGCCGACAAAAACGGAACGTGTACCAAGGTACGCAACAACTTTAGGCATGCGAAATCACGCGGGCGAACCGTATATAAAATGACAATCACTGGCCGCAGGTTAAATGTTCAAGGCACTACTTCAGTAATCTCCCAAGTCTTGCGTTTACTTCGTCCCAATTAACGATGTTCCAGAAGGCATCGACAAACTTCGCTCTTTCGTTCTTATAATCAAGGTAATACGCATGCTCCCAAACGTCGATAACCATTAAAATTCCGAACATAGGGTAAACGTTTGTATTGTGTTTCTCTACCTGCATTATGATTGGCCTTCTGGTTTTGATGCAAAAGGTCAGCGCCGCCCACCCGGAACCTTCTACGGTAATGGCGGCCTGGGTAAATTCTTTTTTAAACCTTTCAACCCTGCCGAATTCCTTTTCGATGGCATCAGCTAAAATCCCGCCCGGTTTTCCGCCGCCTTTGCCGGTAGGGGCTAAATTGTCCCAGAACAATGAATGCAATAAGTGCCCCCCTATGTTAAACGAGAGTTCCTTCAACGTGGACTTCGCATCTAGATCAGACCCTTCTTTTCTAGCCTTATCGAGTCTTTCCAGTATGGCATTTGCACCATTAACATATGCCTGATGGTGCTTGTCATGGTGAATCCTGAGTTGTTCTTCAGATATGAATGGCTCCAAGTCCTGGTACTTGTAAGGCAGCTCTGGTAGAATATATGCTTCCATTTGCGTCGTCTCCTTGACGTTTTTATTTTACCAACTCTTCAACCTCTTTCTTGCCTTCTTCCATTTCCTTTTTCTGCTCTTCATCTTCCTTTAGCAATAGAGACTGAAATTCTCCCAGGTGTGTCTTTTCTTCCTTTGCGACGTCCAAAAGGATTTTCCTGACATTCTTGCTCTGACTGATCGCTGCCATCTGCTCGTACAGATTTATAGCATCCAATTCTGCTATTATCGAGACCCTGAGTATCTCTTTATCCAGGTCGTCCTTTCTTACTTTCTCGAGATTGATTGGTATACTTGATAACATAGTTCTCACCTCCTCCAAAAACGTAGTAAAAGTATATTTAATATTCTATCACTTTCCGGGTGCGAGGGGTCAATACGTTCTTCTGCGCGGTTTGGGATGGGCCTTATCCGACAGTCTGCCTCTATACTTTTGAAAAAGATTTTTTCCCGGGAATAAACTGATAAGATGAAGGCGTAAGTCTTTTTATCTGAGGGCGCTCGGCGCAAATACGAGCATCAATCCCAGTGCGAGGAGCAAGGCTCCTCCGATGAGTTTATTGAGCTTTGCATACCTGGTGCCCACTGTCTTACTGACAGCAAACGCCGCCAGTCCAAAGATGATAAGGTCGTCAAGCATGAAGAATACGTCGTAGAGGAGTATATAGGCATAGTATTTGATTGTCGGAAGCTTACTCAGGGCAAGCACCTGCGTAAATATTGCAGGAATTGCCGATGAACATACGAACTCGATGCTGTTGACAACGAATGCCAGTGCTACAATACCGAAGATTGTGGAGACAGTGATGGGTGAAGCCACGAGTTGTCTCATACGGCTCATGGTCTTTTCCTTTGTACGCGTGCTCGTGATGTCGCAAACAAGGGGTCCTTTTGTCCTGGCATACTCCCGTACATTATTGGCCCCAAACCCGATGGCAACAAGCCCTATGGCCAGCGTGAGCAACCTGACGTAGCCGATCAGAAGGAATGCGTTCAGCCAGGCGGCCATAAAAAGAAAATAAAGCACGCCGGAGGCAAAAACGAAGGACCCGACCAGCAACCAGATCTTTCTGCGGTCGTTAAGGCCTATGACGAGGCTGATAAGGTAGCCGAGGACCCACATCGCACATGGATTGAATCCGTCCGCCAGGCCGAGGATGACCGCGAGCGCAGGTAGTGAATAGTCGCGTACGTCGATGTTACCAAGGACAGGTATCCTTAGGGCAAAGGGCGTTTTCCGCTCGTGTACCGGGCCGATCTGCCTGGCGACATATGCTCTGAGCGCCGCCTCTATCTCCTTTCCGGTGGTTTCTGCGGATGTAAATCCGGGGAAGTGCTGGTCACCAAAGAATGTGGCCGGAACATAGAGGTCGGCAAGTGGTATGCCGGCTCTATCGGCGTACCGGGTGAAGAGTGCCGATCCCTCTGGTGTTGTAATGTCGTGATAGACGAAGCGAACCGATGGGTATTTTTTTATAAGTTCCTGGTTGAACGTCTTTTGCTCCTTGCACTGCAGGCACGCTGGATGATAGAAGAACTGGACTTCGAGGCCACCAACTGGGAGCGTTTTGTCCGTATCCCTTTGGCCGATGAGCATGACTATCCCGAGCAGGATGAGTGCAAGAGTGAGATATCGCTTGAACCTATCAGCGTAAAACGTTTTGATTGTTTCCGGAATCTTCATCCTTGTTTCCCAGCTCGCTTTTCCAGCTACCAATAATGGCATTCCGATGCTGATGCTAACTATAATAACAGCCTCCTTGGCCCGAATAAAGATAATAAATATCCCTTAGTATGTTCAGGAGAAGGTTTGCGCCTGCACCCGCGAGAAGCGAAAGGTCACTTGAGCACGCATCTACTGCAGAATAAGTTTGGTGAGCAGATATTGAAACGTATTATGGAATAAAAAAGAAATCCCGTCTACCCGGAGAAGGACTCCAGAGAGACGGGTTGTCTAAATCAAAATGGTGGAGGCGGCGGGAGTCGAACCCGCGTCCGAAAATACTCCATTCAAGCGTCTACATACATAGCCTGGGGTTCAAATTTCACCCTCTGGCTCCACCCCGGGCCGGGTAGCCAGGAGACTAGCCCGCACAATTTTTTGCTCCCCCTCTCAGCAGGCCATTGAGGGGTTGCTATCCTGCTAGTCGACGCCCTTTCTGATCCCGCAGGAAGAAGATCAGAAGGACGCTGGCCTACTAAGCGGCCAGAGCGTATTCGCAGTTGTCTGCTTTTGTTTTTTCCTGTTTGTTTAACGAGCCAACAG
>CAYSYZ010000127.1:0-6025 GCA_964435205.1 uncultured Desulfovibrionales bacterium | reverse complement strand
GTACTGAAAGAACAAATCAAACACCTCATCGAAGTTCATCCCTACGTAGAGGTATTTCTCAAGAAGCTTAAAAGCTATAAGAAAAAGGTTTTCCTGGTTACAGATGCCCACTATAAAGTCCTTGATCTCAAGATGAAAAAGACCAGACTGGGCAAATACTTCAATGCTTGCATCACATCCTTTGAACTTGGCCATCCAAAGGAGGACCTGAGATTCTGGCGCCGGCTGCAGGAAAAACTGGCATTCGACAAAGGAAATACCCTGTTCATCGATGACACGGAGCATATACTGAAGGCCGCCAGGGACTTTGGCATAAAATATCTTGTTCATAAGACAAAAGCGAACTCCAGGAAGGAGCCTTGCAAGTCAAAAGAATTTTCCACCATAACCGACTTTAGGGAACTGCTGAACTGATGCGATGAGCGAAAGATTTACCAGCCGTTGGGGGCCTCCGGCCTCAGCCCCGGGTATGGCAAGCGAGTGGGCCGATTATGTCAAGAAGCGTCTGGAGGAGAAATAGCGACGGTTGCTCCATGTAATTACGAACCTTTACTTTACAAGAAGCTCGAAGTAGCATTGATAGTAGGTGGTGCGCGCGTCTGCCATGCCTAAAAAGGAGCGGGGTTATGCACTGGGGAGACTATGAATGGGGATTTGGGTGGGTTTCTGTCACCACCTCTATCACACGGAAAACTTATTTTCACCAACCCCGAGACATAGTCTTTGATTTTTTGTTGGACATCTGTATAATTTTACGGAGAAGGGTTTCGCATTAATTCACCTCAGGAAAAGGAGAGGCCATGAAAAGCCTGCTTATCCCCTTTGTAACCTCTCTTATCTTCCTGCCCGTTTTTGCCCTGGCCCAGACCCAGAAGGATATTATTCTTCCCAAACCCTCCTTCGCCGGGAGAAAGTCGGTGGAGGAGGCCATCAAGGCCCGACGAACCATCCGGCATTTTAAGGCCAGGGGCCTGAGCCTGGAACAGCTTTCCCAGCTCCTCTGGGCAGCTTATGGCATCACGGCCGAAAACGAACTCTTCAAATCCGTACCCTCTGCCGGTGCCCTTTATCCCCTGGATATCTGGGCAGCCGTAGGGGAGAAAGGAGTCGAAGGTCTGGCTGCCGGCGTCTATCATTACCTCCCAAAGGGCCACAGGCTAACACAGATCAAGGTCGGGGACATTCGGGAGGATATTGCCAGGGCCTCCCTTTACCAGAACTGGATGGCTGAAGCTCCCGTGGTCATTGTAATAACCGGAGAATATGAACGTTGCACCCGTAAATACAGGGATAGGGGAGTCCCCTATACCTATATCGAGGCCGGGCATGTCGGGCAGAACATCTTTCTTCAGTGTGAAGCCCTCGGACTGGGGGCAGGCATTGTGGGTGCCTTTTATAACGATCCGATTCGACAAGTGCTGGGTATTGGAAAGATTTACGATCCTATCTTGATTATGCCCGTGGGACACAAGTGAAAAATGAGGAGGAGGACGAAATGACAGCGCGTATTGAAAAAGGGAAACCGGTCCGGTTGGAAGATTTCATAGTGCTTGCCAGAGAAGGAAAAAAGGTTCAAGCGGAAGTGGAATTAAGCAAGCAGGGCATCCAGCAAAAATCCCACCCCGATGTAACAGAAGAGAGAAGGAGCGAGGTAGATGCCTATCTCCTGATGGGAGACTATACGTTCAAATTAGAAGGAGAGAGCTGGAAGGTCTCAAAGGTGTACATGATGGGTTTTGCCCACGAGTCTCTGGATACGGCCAGGTTGAACAAGAATATAGCAAATGATCGGTTGAAAATGGACTACCAGAGGCTAAAGAGTGCCAATATCCAGTTTGAGGCCAAGTATTTCTAAGTAATATTTTTCTCAATCTGCCATCTATAGCCAATCTCAGGCCGGTCTAAGACCTGTCCGGGTTATCTTCGTTTTGTCCAGGCCTTCAGTTATCGGCCACCCAAACTAGCAGGTGCCTCTCTCTATTTATCTATTTTTATGACCCATTTTGGGATATAAATTAGGCATGGTATCTGGTAGCAAGCGAGTTCGCAGGATGGCCATTCGCATCCTGATAGCGGTCTTTGTCTTTCTTATGCTGCTCGCCTATCTCCGGTACATTGACTGGAAGAACGCCCTGGTAGCACAGATGGCCGACCGGGCAACTTCGGTTATCGGACAGCAGGTCCTTATCGGCGATCTCTCCATCCGCCCTTCAGGCGTAATAGGTCTTTACGACATCAGCATCAAAAATCCCGAAGGTTTTGGCCCCGGAAAGCTCCTGCAACTTAAAAGGCTCTACCTTTCCCCGGAGCTTAGCTACCTTCTAAAGGGGAGACTCTATTTCAAAAATGTCGTCGCCTATAGACCGAAACTCACCCTGATGAGGGATAGAAAAGGGCTGTTAAATCTCTCCGATGCACTCATACGGTTTTTATCCGGGAAACCTAAAGTCAAATACCGGATAAGCGAATTCAGCATACAATCGGGCCAGTTCAGCTTTAACGAAGAAAAAAAATACCAGGGCCACAACATCAACCTTCGTCTGAAAAATCTGTCTTTTGATCCCGAGACCAGGGCTACCATTGAAGGAACCCTTTTATATGCGGGAGGAGGCACGATACGGATTGGTGGATGGGCATATCCTAGTAGAAAACCAGTCAAAGCCGATGTTTCTATTTCCTCTGAAGGCTATGTCCTTTCGGCATTCAAGGAGTTTTTTGAAAAATACGGGATCGATACCGCAAGAACGTGCGCAAACGTGCTTTTTCAACTGCACGGCGACGCTGAAAAAGGCTTTCAGATCAAGTCAGGGGTTAAGCTGAAACAGGCCGGCTTTTCCTTTTTTACCAGGGACATGAACGATATCCGGCTGGGTATCGACGCCTTCTTCAGACCCCGGGATAGATCTATTACCATAAGTGACCTCTCCCTTTCCGTTAATGACGTTACTTCTGCACAGCTAAGGGGTAGGATTGCCGACATAGGGGAAAACCTTTCTTATAGCGCAGAGATCAACATTAAACGCCTTGACCTTGCCTCCTTTGGTCTCTCCGAGGACCTGGAGTTAGGCGGAATCGTGACTTCAGATGGCATAAAGGTCGCGGGAAAACTGAAAAGGCCGCTGCCGGAGATATCCGGCACGCTTCGCCTTCGAGACGGCAGGGTAAAATCGCGCTATGCCCTCGTAGAAAAGTTAAATGCCAGCCTGAGCCTTTCACCGGATGGAAAAACAGCCGCCAAGGCAGAGGTGTCCGCAAAGATATGTAGGGCAGGAGAATATGTCCTTAGCCGGCCTGCTCATATAAGGCTATCCACAATTATGCACGATAAAGCACAAGGGTTGGGCCTGCTGTCTTCAGTCAGAATTTCGCCATTTGAAATCAAGGCTAAAGGCCAGGAGGCCATTTATTTCGGCCGCAGTACTTTTATGGTAGACGGCACTCTCAAGGGCCGGGTTTTCTTCGGTAAAGACTATCTGGAAGTCGAGAGTATGCGGTACGGCGATTATGCCGTTCCCGGGTTCAAAAGCAGCTCCTGGATCGCTTACCGCGAAGATGGGCTTACCGTCAAAGACCTCACGATCGAAACGAACGACGTAACATCATCGGCTTATCTGGTGAAAATCACCTTGCCCGAAAATAAGGCCGGTTATGAAGTAGACATAAAAAATATGAACGCCGCTTACCCCGGCCGGGAAATCGAACTCAGGCGCTGTAACCTTCACATAGACTTATACACAGCCAAGAGGCCAACCGGCAATTTTATTTTTTCAGCCGGGAAGATTGTAGTCCAGGAACTCAGCTGCCGCAGCATATCCGCAGGTGGAAGGTTTGATAAAAAGCATTTCCATGTAGATATTCCCCGGGCAGACATTTCCGGTGGCAAAATGAAGCTGACAGCAGCGGGAAGGATCCCGGAAGGCCCCTTCCCGCTGAAAGTAACCTTGCAGGGAGAGGGCATTGACCTGAGCGGGATGTCAGGGCCGGCCTCAAAATCACTTAAAATCCCCTATGCCCTGTCCGGTAACATCAACAGAGTGTCTTTTGAGGGAACCATCGATTCCAAAGACTCCCTCCGTGGAAATGCGCTTTTGGAAGCGGGAAGGCTTTCTCTCTGGAAGACAGACACCAGGCGAAATATCGTGAAGGATGCCTCCTTATACGCGGAGCTGAAGTTCAGCGGGAGAGACTGCGCCTTCAGCATAGATACGGTCCTCGGCAATATATCCGCAAAGGTCTCCGGCACTGTAAAAGACTTCATGGAAAAAGACAGACACATACAGGCAAGGGCCTTCCTCCCTGAATCTAAGGCACAGGATATCCGAACGTCCTTCTGGGACATCTTCCCGGACGGCCTCCTTTACAAAGGACTGGGCGGCCACCTATCCACGGACGTTCTGGTTGACTATACAGGGAAAGGACTGGATGTGCATGGGAAGCTGGCCATGAAGGACTTTACTCTGGAGGGAGAAAACGGTGAGTATTTCTTAGGGCCGGTCAATGGCACCATCCCCGTGGTGTACAGGAAGACTGAAGGTGAGAAGCAAGTGGCAAAAATGCCCTCTTTTGACACCTCTCAATTTGACCACCTCAGCAAGCATTACGCGCGAGGGATCGCGGAAGAGGGTTTCGGCAAACTAACCATCGGGTCCTTTAATTATGGCTTCACATTGCTAGAAAATATGCGTATCCTGGTCAGACCTGAAGGCAGTGTTTTGAACATCGGATGGTTCAGTGCTAACATATTTGGAGGAAGCCTTCATGGCGCCGCGCTTCTTGATCTTTCAAGCGAAGTCAATTACCGGGCCGGTTTCCTTGTGGAAGGGCTCAGTCTGTCGAAGCTCTGTGCAGGCATAGAACCCATCAAGGGGTACATATCCGGCAAGGTTTCCGGTATCGGAAGTCTGAAGGGTTCCGGAGTCACTATGTCCCGGCTCATTGGTAAGGCAGACTTCTGGACATACGCCACCTCCGACCAAAAGACCATGATAAGCAAGGAATTCCTGCAAAAAGTTGGCGGGCCCTCCTTGAAGGCCTACCTCGGGGACAGGCGTTTCAACAAAGGAATAATGAGCTTCTATCTGAAAAGCGGTTACCTGATTTTTAAGGAGATGGAGATATCGAACACAAACTTTCTGGGTATTAGAGATCTATCCGTGATGGTCGCGCCTTTTAATAATCGAATTGCAATCGATCACCTTTTGTGGACTATAACAGAAGCTGCCGAAAGGGTGAGGAAGAAGGACTAGCCAGCCGGCTTGAGAACCGGGTAATAGCAGCGGACTGAAAAAGGAGGCAGGGTATGAGGGGAAGGCTTAAGGTTATAGCGGGAGTGCTGTTTTTCATTATTGTGTCCTGTGCGGTTATAACGGTAAACATTTACTTTCCGGAAAAGGAAGTGAAAGAGGCCTATAAGACCCTGGAAAAGGAATTGATGACGACGGACAAAGGCACAACGGGTAAGCAGCCAGAAGCCAGACCGGAAGGAAACCCGGAAAGTTCCATAAAACTGGAGTTCATTACATCGGCCCATGCACAGGAGACAGGACTTGCAGATAAGATCGCCCAGATCATAAAGAGGATGCCGGACGTAGTTCAGGCGTATAAAGAAATGGGTTCCCGAATGGCTGACATCGACAGGCTGAGAGACCGCGGAGCAGCTGGCGAGGCCAACAGTGGGCTGCTTGTGGTCAGGGATCAGGTTACCCCCGATGAGAACAAGCTTGTCGAACTGGAAAATGAAAACCGGCTAACCGTTATGAAGGGCATGGCCAAAGCGATTATCCGGATAAACAGGCTCCCTGAAACCGCGGAAAACATTAAGCAGGTGATACCCCAGGCCGTTGAACAATTTGCAGCCCTCAGGCGGGATTCAGCTAAAAAGGGGTGTTGGATCCAGGATTCCTATGGAAACTGGACCAGGAAATAAACCTGGCCCCACAAACACAGGGCCCATAATAGCCGCTCATGGATAAAGGAAAGTGCGGGCCCAGATGCCCCGTGGCCGGTAACCCGGTCCGAGCTGCAT
>CAYSYZ010000126.1:0-6050 GCA_964435205.1 uncultured Desulfovibrionales bacterium | reverse complement strand
GTTCAGCAGATACATGGGATAACGAATGAGATGCTCGTCGGCAATCCGGAACCGGAAGAGGTGTTTCCACGGTTTCGGGAATTCATCGGAAACAGCATTTTGGTGGCCCATAACGCGCAGTTCGATATCAGGTTTCTGCAACATGAACTCGGCCGTTTGGGGCTAGGCTTGAATAACAGATACTGTTGTACGATGGAAATGAGCAGAGAGCGCTATCCGCGGCTCCCGAATCATAAACTGGAAACGGTGTACCGGCATCTGTTTGGTAGAACGAATGGAGAAGTGCAGATGCATCGCGCACTCGGCGACGCCAAAATGGTGGCGCGGGTGTGGCTGGAATTGATGAAAAGATGAAAAGCGATTGATTTTCCGCCACAGGCGCTGGGCTTCCGGTAGCCGTGTGGTGGGAATCTACTACGACATAATTTGACGGGGTAGTACATTTTACGGACAGCATGAAAGAACCGGAACTCAAAAGCTATTACCGCTACTGGGGCAAAACGGAGAAGGAAGGGGTTCGCTACCATCTCCTGCCCTATCACTGTCTGGACGTGGCGGCAGTAGCAAATTAACGACGGGCGGCGTTGCTATGATAGAAAAAGCACTTTCAAACGTCTGGGCGAAAACGTGCAACTGGGCGAAAACATGCCCAAATGATTGTGATACGAGGTGGCACCCACTTGCTCTCCATATGTTGGACGTGGCTGCCAGTGCGGATGCTATTTTAGCGCGGGAGCCGGAGGCCACGCGTCAGCGCATGGCTGAAGTGCTCGGTCTTCCGTGGGATGCTGCCAGACCGTGGCTGCTTCTCATCATCGCCTGCCACGATTTGGGCAAGGCATGTCCGGGGTTCCAGGTGAAATGGGAAGGGGCTAAGGAACTGCTGCCTTCAAGCGGTTTGCGGATTCCACCGAATGTAGACAGGTTTGTCAACCATGCCTATGTGAGCCAGGTCGCACTCGCTGAATTATTGCAAGAGCAAAACTGGTGTTTTGACTTGGCGAATTTGGCAGCAGATGCTGTCGGGTGTCACCACGGAGAGCGTGCTAATCCAACAATTATTGAGAACCTGTCTGGTGATCGAAGAGTGATGGATCAAGGTTGGATTGATGCACGTCGAAAGTTATTCAAAGCAGTGTGTGAAGTATTTCAACCGTTGTCGGCACCCTCAAAGGCCACACTTTCAGGCCCGGACTTTATGCTTCTTTCCGGCCTGACAAGTTTTGCCGACTGGATCGGTTCCAACACAGCGTGGTTTACCTTCGGTACGCCTGCTGATTGCGACGATTTACCGGCGTGGTGGGCCAGCCGACGGACGCAAGCTGAACGGGCCTTGGACGCCATCGGCTGGCAGGCACGAAAGCCGCTTTCGGCCTCCGAACGGTCTTTCAGCGATGTCTTCAGTAAACTTTCGCCGCGGCCCCTGCAACGGGCTGTCGCAGAGACTGTGCATGATGTGCCTGCGCCCTGCATCATATTGGTAGAAGCTCCAATGGGCGAGGGCAAGACGGAGGCGGCATTCTATGCACATTTGGAACTGCAGAGGCGTTTCGGGCATCGGGGCTTGTACGTGGCCCTGCCGACCAAAGCTACAGGGAATGCCATGTTCGAAAGGACGCTGGAATTTCTGCATTCTTTGAAACCAGATCGCACTCTCGATTTGCAGCTTCTGCATGGCGCAACGCTCCTGAACGACACATTTCAGAATCTCCGGTTGTCGTCCATCCACAACCCCGATGGACCCGGCCAGGTTCGCGCCGGTGAATGGTTTACAAGCAAAAAGCGGGCGCTTCTTTCCGAGTATGGCGTAGGTACGGTGGATCAGGCTTTGCTGACGATTCTGCCGGTGCGTCATAACTTCGTGCGGTTGTGGGGTCTGGCAAATCGCGTGGTCGTTCTCGACGAGATTCACGCTTATGATGCCTACACCAGTACTCTACTGATCAATCTGCTGCGATGGCTTTTGGCTTTGGGATCGTCTGTAGTGCTTTTGTCGGCAACTCTTTCGCCCTCAATCCGTCGCAAATTGGCAGAAGTGGTAAACGCAGCCCTGCCTGGACAGGAGCAGGAATATCCACGGCTTTCTATATTTCGTCATGGTTCTATGACGGCTGAGCAAATACATTTCGAGACCGATTCCACGCGGCGACAGGCTATCAACTTGAAAAAGATCGGGGCGGATATCCACGACATCAGAGCGGCACTCGACGAACATATGTCTCACGGCGGCCTGGGAATGGTCCTCGTGAATACTGTGCAGCGAACTCAGGATTTGTTTCGACTTTTTCCAGCCGGGGATCCATTGCTGCGCGATGGATCGCGCGTCGGCAAGCGGCTGCCGGACGGCACGGAGGTGTACCTTTTTCATGCTCGTTTCCCCTCCGATCAACGTCAGAAACGGGAGGATGAAGTAATATCCGTCTTTGGCAGCAAAGGGAAAAGAGATGGCCGGAAAATTCTGATTGCCACACAGGTTGCCGAACAAAGTCTCGATCTGGATTTCGATCTGATCATCACGGACCTTGCGCCCGTAGATTTGATACTTCAGCGCGCTGGACGTCTGTGGCGGCACGCGCGGGGAACGCGCGCTCTTTCCAAACCATGTCTCTTCATAGCCGGTCTTGAAGGGGGTGGACCGCCAAACTTTGGAAAGCCGCTTTGGTGGAATGAAGTGTATCACGAAGCTCTGCTGTTGCGCACATGGTGCTTGCTCAAGGATCGGCAGGAACTGAGCTTACCTGATGAAATCGATGATTTGGTACGCATCGTCTACGAGGAACAAGTTGATATACCAGAAGCGTTGCAAGAAAGATACAACAAGGCACTATTGAATGCGGATGGCGAAGATGTTACGGGGCGGGGACAGGCAAATTATGCGATTATCGGCTTCCCTGACGATGCTTCGTGGAATCAGCCTGAAAGATTTGTTTTGTATGATGAAGACGAACCTGGCGTGCATCGAACCCTGATGGCAAGGACTAGGCTCGATGCAAACTCAATTATCGCTATCCCGCTGTTTATGGAAGATGCCTTTGAGCCAGCGAAAGAGCCGGATTTCGCCAGAGCCAAACGATGGTTCATGCGGGCAGTGAGTATTACGCGCAAGAACGTAGTAAAACAGCTAAAGGCGCAAAGAGTGCCGGATGGCTGGAAAAAATCGCCTCTTTTACGTAACTGCTATCCGCTTTGTCTTGATACAGACGGTCGATGGCTGGTCAATGCGTTGATCTGGCTGGATGCCGATTTAGGTTTGGTATACGAATCGAAGGAGGCTGAATGAGCAGCTATAACCTGATCGAGGAAAAATGGATACCAGTGCGATTCACGGATGGGACACGTGATGAAGCGGGGCTGGGAATACGCGATACCCTGTTGCGGTCGAAAGAGATCGCGGCCATTGAAGACCCATCGCCATTGGTCGTGGCAGCCCTGCACCGCTTCTTACTGGCAGTTTTATATCGATCACTCCAAGGCCCGACTGATATTGAGCAGGCAAAGAAATTATTTGTGGATGGTTTGCCCGCCGACAAAATAACCAAATTTCTTTACCATGCACGGGATCGATTCTTTCTATTTGATGATAATTATCCCTTCTTTCAGGTGCCGAATTATGAACCGAAAGTCAAGAATGGCAAGAAGCAGTGGCGGGCATGGCCTGCGATCGCCGCGGAGCATAATGCTGACAACGCGAAAGTACTGTTTGACCACGTTGATATCGAAAACGCCGGAGCGATATCTTCAAGTAAGGCGGTGCGCTGGCTGGTTGCTTGTCAGACCTTCGCCCTTGGTGGAGGGAACAGTGACTTCCAGTATACAAAGAGTGCACCCTCTGCCACTACTGTAATGGTATTGCCCTTGGGAGAAAACCTCCATGACACACTTATATTCTCACTCGTCCCGGAAAACCGCGAAGTCATCCAAGCCGATACGCCTGTTTGGGAAAAAGAGCCGGATGAACTTGGACATCTCAAGGACGGCATACAAAGAAGGATAACCGGCTATGCGGAACTTTATTCCTGGAGAACTCGGTCTATTCGGCTGAATCTACAAAAGGACGGCAAAACCGTTGCGGAATTGGCCTTTGCATCGGGCGTTGGATGTTCTTCAGATGATTTTGTGGACCCTATGCTTGCATACAGAATCGACGATGAATTGGGTAAGCTGCCGATTCAATTCACCGACAGAGGGCTTTGGCGGTCTTTTCATTCCTTGTTGCCCGATGGCGGACAGTTAGCACCTCTTGTGCTTGAACATTCTGCAACATTGTCTCGTTCAGATTCCTCACGCTTTCCACGCGCGGTGATGGCGCTCGGTCAGATAAACAGCAAGGCAAAAATCGAGGATTGGCGTATGGAACTCTTTTCGTTGCCAGGCGCCTTGGCAGGCGACCGGCCAATCCGCTCCGATATTCAGCGATTCCTGGATGCAGCAGAAAAAGCGCAGACGGCCTTGTGGTCTGCATGCAGTGGCTATGCTAGCAATATGTTGTTTCGAGGAGGAAGAAAACCGAACAAAAAAGATATAACAAAATTCATTACGCAAATGACCTGCATTCCACGATATTGGTCCAGTCTTGAAGCTAAGTTCCACGAAATTCTTCAGCATTACACTCTTGGCAAGAATCCCTACGCGATCGAACTGGAATGGATGGAATCTGTTCGTAATGCGTTGAAAGATGCATGGGCGCAGCATCGGGCCTCTGTTTCCATGGGCGATGCCTGGGCCATTCGAGCCGTGGTAAAGGCCGAAGCGCCGGTTGGACGAAAACTGAAGGAATTGGACAATAAGATTGACGAATTTAAGGAATATCTGCAAAAGGAGGGGGCATGAGTAGATTTATAGAAGTGCTGGATAAAATGGATCAAGGAGATAGCAAAGTCCGAGCGGTGCTCCGTCGAAGTCTTGCCTTTGATCCGGGGTGCTATCCTCCGGCATATCCTTATGTTGAGCCGTTCTTAAAGGACGATGAGAATGGCTCTAAACGGGAAGCGTATTATCTCGTTGCCGGTCTTTGGGCATTGCATAGACGAGAAGGCCGAACCGGAGCACCACTATCTATTGGAACGGCATGCGCTGAATTTGATAGCGAGAAACGTAAGAAGATGAGTCGAGATGATAGTAAGAAAATGACGAGCACCGAAAGACGATTCGTAACCCTTTTGGATGCTGATCGGGATCAGTTGCCACAGCCGATATGCCATATCGGCTGCGGCAAATGGTTGCGTTGCTCAAGGATTTCAATCTGGATTTTGGATCGATGTTGTGGGACACAACAACGAAGACTGGCCTCTTGAACTGGAACGACGATCGGAAGCGCACGCAGAATCAGTGGGCCAAGGATTTTTACAGAAGGATTGCAGGCGATGACAACGCATCAAACAATACTGTTGAGGAGGAGAAGAATGAAAACCCTGATTGAGATTCATGCATTGCAGAATTTCGCACCGTCCAACCTGAACCGTGACGATACGGGCGCACCCAAGGATGCTCTGTTCGGGGGCACCCGCCGTGCCCGCATATCGAGTCAATGTCTGAAGAGGTCGGTGCGGGAATACTTCAAAGAGCAGAACGAAGAGTGGGTTGCCAAAAGAACGAAGCGACTAATCGACGAACTCAAGGATAATCTGACGCCGAAGCTTAAAGATCATAAAGACTTCAGTGATGAAAATCTGCTCAAGGCGATCGAAGCTGCCGTGACAAGCCTTGGGAGTAATAAGAAGGTCAAGGTAGACAAGGAAAGGAAAACAGATGTCCTGCTTTTTCTAAGTTCAAAGGAAATCGATGCCTTAGAAGCAGTAATCGCGGCATCATTCAAGGACCTTCTTAAGACCAAGGTGGCTGATGCCGTCGTGTCGAGCTTGAATGAAGCAATCGATGGGGAAAATAAATCGCGTCTGAGTGTGGATGTTGCTTTGTTCGGCCGCATGTTGGCTGTGATGCCTGAAAAGAACCAGTATGCAGCCTGCCAAGTAGCTCACGCCATTTCTACGCATGCTGTCGAACGTGAATTTGATTTCTATACTGCTGTGGATGCCCTCAAGCCCGAGGCC
>CAYSYZ010000125.1:0-6060 GCA_964435205.1 uncultured Desulfovibrionales bacterium | reverse complement strand
GTTGCGGTATTAGGCAAAATATTGGGCAGTTATAATTTATTGAGTTTGGCTAATAAAAAAGGGGGTTTAAAAAATAATGAACGAGCAAGTTCAAACCAGTGATCGGAGTGCAAAGGGCGTGGCAGAAGCATCTGCAGCGAGCGCTCGGACGAACAGGGATGGGAAATACCTGACTTTTGTTTTGGCTAGCGAGGAGTACGGCATCAGTATTTTGAGGATCAAGGAGATCATCGGGATGATGCCGGTTACCAGTGTACCCCAGACTCCGGACTTCGTAAAAGGTGTGATCAACCTTCGGGGCAAGGTTATTCCGGTGATAGACCTGAGGCTTAAGTTTGGGTTGGAGGAAGTGGAGTATACCGAACGGACGTGCATTATTGTGGTGGAGATAGCTGGCAGCGTGCGTACTTTTCGGATCGGGATAGTGGTTGATTCGGTCTCAGAGGTACTGAACGTCAAGGCTGAAGATATCGAGGATACACCGGCATTCAGTACAAATCTTGATACAGATTACATCCTGGGAATGGCCAAGATGGAGGGCGGTATCAAGATACTGCTCGACATTGGCAAGGTGCTGAGTGCCGAAGAAATGGGCGCCTCTTTAAGGACTGCGGAGTAGCTCAGTGGTCCGGAGGCAAAAGTGATAAGTCATCGCCGGTCAGTCTACAGTGGCAATATGGCTTTTGTCAGGATAGAAAATCAATCGGTTAGAAAACCAGGAAGTTGAAAAGGAGACAATAAACATGTTTAGGAACATGAAATTAGGAACCAAATTATATCTAGGTTTTGGCGTTATTTTGTTCTTGCTGTTAGCTTCCGGTCTTTATTCAGTAATGCAGACACGATCTGTAAGCAATCAGTATAAGCAGGTTATTCAAGAAGACTTAGAGGCAGCCTTAGAAAGCTTCGGCATGAGGGCCTGGGCAGCAGCCGAGATCAAGGCGACCAAAGATGCCATTATTCGGCACGAAAACCCCCAAGACCTTGAAAAGGGTATGAAGGAATTTGAAGAAGCCAGGGCTAAGGTAGTTGAGTACAGGCAAAAATTAAATGATGCCGAGAAAAAGGGACACCTGAATGAGGATGAGAAAGAAAAGCTTTACCAATTTGATCAAGAGCAGAAAGAACTGGCTGATGCCTGGGAGAAGGCGAAGAATATTCTTTTAGGCGGAGGGACATCTGCTGAAGCCGACGCGGTAATGCGCGGTAAGGGTAGAAAGGTTTTGGAGGTAGTAGCGGATATGGTCAGGGGGATAAGAGCAGGAGCTCTTCAGGCAGCCAGTAGGGCGGATGCCGATGCTTCCAGAACTAATAGGATTATGCTGATTGCTATTGGAGCCATTCTCCTGTTAGGTATGGGCGCGGCGGTCTTTATTACCTCAACTACAAACCGACATCTGAGAGGTATCATCGAGGGCCTCAATGACACATCTGACCAGGTAGCTTCTGCCTCTCACCAGGTATCATCGGCCAGCCAGCGGTTGGCCGAGGGAGCCGCCGAACAGGCGGCGTCGTTAGAAGAGACCTCTTCATCCCTGGAAGAGATGTCCTCCATGACTACACAAAATTCAGATAATGCAAATCAGGCCAATATAGTGATGGTGGAAATGGCACAGGTTATTGAACAGGCCGCGGGAGCCATGTCGTCCCTGACTGCAGGCATGCGAGAGATATCTGTGGCCAGCGACCAGACAGCTAAGATTGTCAAGACGATTGATGAGATCGCCTTTCAGACCAACCTGTTAGCATTAAATGCCGCAGTAGAGGCGGCGCGTGCTGGTGAGGCCGGAGCCGGGTTTGCGGTAGTAGCCGAAGAGGTTCGCAACCTTGCCATGCGGGCGGCTGATGCGGCCAAGAACACTGCTAATTTGATCGAAGACACGGTAAAGAAGACTGGCGCAGGTTCAGAGATGGTTAACAAGACCAACGAGGCGTTTAAGGATGTGGCTGACCGGAGCAAGAAAGTGAAGGATTTGGTTGGTGAGATTGCGGCAGCCTCCCATGAGCAGTCCCAGGGGGTTGGACAGATTAACACGGCTGTGACCGAGATGGATAAAGTGGTACAGTCTAATGCTGCCTCTGCTGAGGAAAATGCCTCGGCCAGTGAAGAGCTGAATGCCCAGGCCGACAACATGAAAGACCTGGTCAGTCAACTGGTAGCCCTTGTGGGTGGGTCAGCGATAGAGGCTGAGAGTGCCACCTGCTTGGTTCGGTCTCAGAAGGGAGGCACCAGATCCCAGGGTCTGCTGCCTAAGCCTTCTGGAAAAGGAAAAAACAAATTCCCGGCTTCCGAATCATCAGGGAAAAGGGAAGCTCGGCCCTTACGACCGGAAGAGGTGATTCCATTTGAAGAGCATAAGTCTGGATTCAGGGATTTTTAATGTCTTAAAGGGAAGAGTGCAGTCCTCGCACTCTTCCTTTCAAGTAAGCCCAGTCTACTACTCGTAAATGTTTCTAAAATGCTTGATCCCCGATGGTTAAACAGAGTAAAACAGCATTGAATGGGATTTTACGTTATGCTATTAAGTAACTTATGCAGATTGATCCTGGGGCGAAAGGAATTGTTTCCAGCGGATATTCTGACGACTCGGTCATAGCTGAATTTAAGAAATGCTTTTTCCCGGTGTTATTCCCAAGAAGCGTAAGACCCGTGACAAGACTTTGTTTTTTAAAATGCTTTCTGACTAGCTTAAGAAAAGGATTTTGTGTGGGCAACCTTAGAAGTAGAAACGATGAAGGTTAAATATCTAGTTCAACGGGCATATAAAACAATCCACCCCTATAGTGGGATTGATTATATCCGGCAGGACCTCACCGAAGACTCCTTCCTGGTAGTAATGGATAATGGTTCATTCCTGGGTATTATCACGCCTTCCGATGTCGTTGAATTACCGCACCAACTGGCAATCGATTGTCTTCGTCAGAAACCCCGCCTAGATTCTGAGCAAGATACCCAGTCGGTTATAAAGTTGATGAAGGAAAGCCGAAACCATGTATTGCCGGTATTCAAGAAAAACGAATTTCTGGGTGTAACTACAGAAACGGTAATTATGGAGTATCTCCTTGAAAGTCGCAAAGAGGTCGAGGAGACGATTTCTGAACGTACTACCGAACTAAAAGCAGCCAACGAACAGCTTCAACAAGAAGTCGATAAACGCAAGCAGGCGGAGCAGGCGCTACGGGAGAACGAGGAGCGTTTTAAACAGGTAGCTGAAAGTGCTGGCGAATGGATTTGGGAGGTCGATGCTGATGGTTTGTACACTTATGCCAGCCCGGTCGTAGAGAAAATACTTGGCTATAAGCCAGAAGAACTTGTCGGGAAAAAACATTTTTACGATCTTTTTACCCCTGATGTTAGAGATCAGTTAAAAGATGCGGCCTTTGAAGTTGTTGCCAGGAAGGAAGCCTTTCGAAACTTTTTCAATCCAAACGTACATAAGCATGGTCACACGGTGATCCTGGAAACAAGCGGACTGCCTGTTTTGGATGTAATAGGAAATCTTCTGGGTTATCGAGGCGCCGATACGGATATTACCGAGCGCAAGCAGGCGGAAGAGGCGATGGGACAATACCGCGAGAAGATGGCTGTGCTGAAAGAGCGCGAGCGGCTTGCGCGGGAATTGCATGATTCGATGACTCAATCCATGTACAGCCTAGTCCTGTTTGCCGAGGCTGGCCGGCAGTTGGCTGAGGTCGGCAATCTGCAAGGCGTGCAGCAACACATGGTCGATATCGCTGCTCTTGCCCGCCAGACAATCAAGGAAATGCGACTGCTGCTTTATGAGTTGCGGCCGCCAGAGTTCGAACGGGGAGGGCTGATAGTATCTTTGCGCCGCAGGCTGAATGCAGTCGAAAAACAGGCTGGCATGGAAGCGCGCCTGATCGTAGAGGGATCGGTTGAACTGCCGTTGACCGTGGAAGAAGAGCTAAACCGTATAGCGCAGGAGGCGCTGAACAATGTCTTGAAGCACGCTGCAGCAACCTCCGTGACTGTCCATCTTCGTGTTGAAGGCGAACAGGTAGTACTGGCAGTTGAGGATGACGGCCGTGGTTTCGATCCCGACGTTGTGAGTGCCCTGGAAGGCATGGGGCTAATCGGCATCCGACAACGAACGGAAAAACTAGGGGGTATTTTTAATGTCGCATCGGTACCGGGGCAAGGGACGCGCCTTCAGGTGCAGGTAAACATGACTTCCTCAGCAGCCCGGCAAAGTTCGGAGGTTACCATAGGTAATCCGTATAGGAAGTTTGAGTGCCTGTGCAAATCCGCATATTGATCGTCGACGACCATCCCATTGTGCGCAAAGGTCTGCGGGCGCTAATGGACACTTGCCCGGAAACGGAGGTCGTGGGCGAGGCGGCCGATGGAAAGACGGCGATACGGCAAGCCCTTTTTCTGCAGCCTGATGTCATTCTGCTGGACTTAGTGATGCCCGCCGAGATTAACGGCATTGAGGCTATCAGGGAAATCAAGCGGGAGCCCCCCGAGAGGAGTATGTTGGTCCTTAGTGGTTTTGCCGAAGGCGAAAAAGTCTTCGAGGCTATCAGGGCTGGGGCATTGGGCTATCTGTCAAAAGAATCATCGCCGCAGGAACTCCTTCGGGCAATCCGCGCCGTACACGAGGGCAAGCCGTATCTGCACCCAGCCATTGCTTTTGAGTTGATTCGCGAATTTAAACAGTCATCGGACATCCTGCCGGCGGATCCACTTACAGGGCGCGAGTTGGAAGTGCTAAAGTTAGTGGCTCAAGGGCTCACCAACGAACAAATCGCTGCCAAGATGTTTATCAGCAGGCGAACGGTGGGAAACCACGTCGGTAACATCCTAAGCAAACTGCATCTGGCGAACCGCACCCAGGCAGCATTGTATGCGCTGCAAGAAGGCCTGGCCCGCACCAACTCAGACTCATAAAACCTAGTTATTTATGCCTAGCCTGTTGGTCAATACGACCCGGTCTTAGATTGGACTCTTTTCCTTATCCAAAAAATGTATTCCTACGCTTGTGCACTTAGATCCAAAAGGCTATTTCACAACTTAAGGATAAAACTATGTTTTTTAGGCCTAACGTTAATATTAAGCTAATGCTTTCTTACTAATTTTTTGGCTCTTGTTTAGCTTTGCATTCCCGTATTTCCTCCGATAGGTAAGAGAACAATGCCGATGGCAATTTTTCTGACGTTACTACAAGACGCTCGAAGATTTTGTAAACAAAGGTAGAAGCAGGGTCTTAGAGAGTTTGAAGCTAAAGGCGAACATCAGAAGATGCCGAGAGGGAACAACGTTACGAGAGTCAAAAAAAAGAGGGTGAGTTACGAGAAACTAGAACGTCTTCTGGAAGAGTGTACTGCCGAATTGGCCATGAGAAATAGACATTTGGAATCGGAAATCGCCAACCGCAAACGGATAGAGGAGAGGTTACAGAAAACAGGGGATGAATTGGAGGCAAAGTCTCATACTCTCGAGAAGGCAAGCATGACCTTGGAATTTCTGTTGAACCATCTTGATGAAAAAAAACAAAGGCTTGAAGAAGATATCCTGACCAATGTGAAGAAACTGATAATGCCTTGCATAGAGAGATTGAAAACTAGCGCACTAGACATTAAACAGATGGGATATGTACGTCTTATCGAGGCCAACTTAAACGATATTTTGTCTTCATTTTCTTACAGATTACTTTCGAAATTTACTCCCAGAGAGATTCAGGTGATCAATCTTATAAGAGATGGAAAAATAACCAAAGAGATCGCTGATTTATTGCACGTGTCTCCAAGTGCAGTGCAACTCCATAGGCACCATATTAGGAGGAAACTGGGCTTAGTTAATAAAAGGCTAAACCTCAGATCACACTTGTTGGGCCTTGACAGCCTCTAATGGTACCTGGTTTCGTCTGGCATAATGATACAGATGGAATATATCAGTGAGCATTTGATTATGTACCGCGCAAGATATGAGGGGCGCACTGTGCTGCCGGCGGCTGACCATCACTATAGGGGATAAGACACACAGTTTTCTATACTATAGTAAAGGCACTAAATAAATTTACATATTCACCCTCCCCT
>CAYSYZ010000124.1:3719-6122 GCA_964435205.1 uncultured Desulfovibrionales bacterium | reverse complement strand
AAACGGGCAAGGGCTACTCTAAATAAGTTATAAAATTAATGGTGACCACCACTAGAAGGTTTGGTCAGGCCTTAATTTCAAATGAAATATCGAGCAATTTCTTAGGCATGACTTCAGTGCCATCATAGAGGCTGTCCAAGACTGGCTGTCCGTTTAAAAGAGTTCTAATGACCCAAAGAAAGCGAGGCAAGGGCTTAGAAAGCACCTCCACTTTATTGGCACAGGCATGATCCAGCAAAAACCTTTTGTAACTATTGAGCAAGGTTAAAAAGAATTCGGTACTAATGCCGGAGTCTTTAAGCTGCACTACATATTTTTGGTATTCTTTATGAATACTGTGGATATGGCCGAAGGCTAACCTGATTTTTGGATAAATGGGAACGAGTAAAAAATCTACCCTAACCTGCTTATAGCTATAACGTGATATCCACTCATTCTCCCACTCCACGAAGCTGTTGTCAGCGCACTTTACCCTGCTGTAGGGGCCGATTTGGTCATCATGAACATATAGCTCGGCTACTTCACCTGGAGAATTACAACGGTAGCCGCTTATAACTACAGCATGGTGGTCATATTCTGAGTTCGTTTTTTTCAATTTAATACCGGCAATAACGGGAATTCCAGCTTTAACATAGGCTCTGACCACGTTACTGACTATGTCCTCTGGGTTTTCGCCGTCAGGAATTTTTATCTTTTCAGTATCCAGTCCAATAGAGTTGATAAAACCGGCTATTTGAAAAATATTTAGTCCTGACGAGGGAAAATGTCTTTCGCCGAGACCAGGATAAGCTATTGCCTTTTCTGTTATTTCTGCAGGTGAAAGCAGTGGAATACTAAATAGTCCCCTGAGCGGTGATAAAGATGTCCATAATGCGGTTGTAGCACATGCCGCCACCGCTTGATCTTGTGTCTGAAAAGGTAATGATTCAACCGTTAAAGGAATGCCATAAAGAGAGGCTTCGCATGTACATGTTAGAAAGATTCGGGTGTCATGGCTTGCTTTTATCGGATAGGTCTTTAAATTGGTACACCCTATGAAAGGCTCCCCTTCACGGCTTCTTATTGGTTTAACTATTACAAAACCGAGGTAGGATTTCTGCAAGTTTTTAAGCAATTCCCTATTTGGTGTTAGTGCCTCCCTGAACTCTCTTTCTCCAAACTCAACGGAGAAGAAATGGAGGCGTCTTGTGAATCTCGGCGGGGCATTAAAGGAGCGGGCATAAAACTTGGCGTAGTCGATCAAAAAGTTTTTATCAACATAGTCCTCTTCAATGACTACGGTCTTCGCATTAAGTTCAGAAAGATATTTGGAAAGATAGGAACCTACCGGAGAGCGACCTAGATACTCATAAAAAGGGGATTCAAAAGGCAGTACTTTCAATTGAGCCTATATCGTAAATGGTCTTAAAAGGTCTTCAGGAGAAAAGGAGCTGATTTTCCTGTTAAAGTCTTCAGCCTCCTTTATATTTTTAGGCGAAGGCGAGATTTTTTCCAAGTCTTTGATTAGCCGCTTTATTTTCGTCTCAAGCTTCACTTGGTTTTGATGCTTCCTCATTGTTTATGCCACCCGGCTGCAGACTGAATAACCATTCAGAACACTTTAAGGTTAGAGTATATCAAGTTTACCCCTCGGTCAAGAGAAAAGATAGACGGCTATGCTAACGTTGGTTCTCTTATCGGCCACTTCCATTTGATAATAAATGGGCTTAGAGGTATTCCCATCATACTGCCCTGCCTGTCGGCAGACAGATGGCAACCGCTAAGTCAAAATATTGGGCAACGAACCGGTCAAGATATGCCTTTTAGTATGGTGACAATCCGGCAAAATTTGTGCTATAAGGACTTATTTGACATGAACCACACAAAGGACATGAGAATAATCTCCTTCTTTTACCCCCTCTTTCATAAAGAGGGGCGAGGGGAGATTTGCCTGGTGGGCAGGGAAGTCACATGAAAGGGTGATGGCTTGTTTGCAATGGGTTAAGGCTTCAGCAAAGAGGAAGGGCTAGAGGACAAGGTAAGTACCTGACCCCTATTTTCTTTTTGGTGGCAGGTTTTTAAACAGGGAAAACCCTCCCTTCAGTAAGAGCGGATAAAGCAGATGGCCAACGAACAGCGCGCCAGAGAAAGAATTGACTCCGGAAGGGATAGCTGGAAAAGGGAGCTTATCAGGAAAATAATAAGCTATGATTTTATGGACGTTATTTAATTTCTTAAGGATTGTTCCCCAATTCACACTCTGGTTTGATTTTTAATCAATATAGTTGCCCCGGGAGGGTTATTTTTAGCATTAGGTATTTAATGAATTTGCTACTATGACCAACACAGATTTAACCTTTATTACAAACGAAGAACAACAAAACCTTAAATCCAGATTTCGGGATTTAATAAGAGACACAAGAT
>CAYSYZ010000124.1:3216-3709 GCA_964435205.1 uncultured Desulfovibrionales bacterium | reverse complement strand
GCCTTACCGGGTACTTTTATACAAGCGGTTTTCATGCCATTTATAAGTCGCTGGAAGATACCGAGAAAATTAGAATTCTGATTGGCATAAGTACAAGCAAACAGACGTATGAACTATTAACAGAAGCCAAGAATGACCAGCAACAGGCACTACAATTTTCCCATGCTGAAACAAAGCAGGCATACGAAGGCCTTGTTGAACAGGAGATGGAGGATTCAGAAGATAAACGGGAGGTTGAAGAAGGCGTTGTTAAGTTTATCGAATGGATTAAAAACAATAAATTGGAAATAAGAGCCTATCCGTCCCAAAATATCCACGCAAAGCTTTACATTATGACATTCAAGGAGGGCGACCGGGATGTCGGAAGAGTGATTACGGGTTCAAGTAACTTCACCTACTCAGGTTTAGTAGATAATCTTGAGTTTAATGTCGAATTGAAAAACCGCACAGACTATGAATTTGCCAAACAGAAATTTCAGGAACTATGGAATAA
>CAYSYZ010000124.1:2856-3206 GCA_964435205.1 uncultured Desulfovibrionales bacterium | reverse complement strand
AATAATTCGGTTGATGGCAGCGAAAAATACGTTGAAACGATTCAGGAAAAAACCTGGCTTAATCTAAGTGTAACCCCCTATCAGCTTTATCTAAAGTTCTTATATGAATATTTTAAAGATGAACTCAGCCAGATCGATGAGGTGTTCGTAAAATATCTCCCGCCGGAGTTTAAAAAACTCGAATACCAGGAACAGGCGGTTTTAAATGCCAAAAAAATACTGCTGGAGTATGGCGGCGTTTTCATTTCGGATGTCGTAGGGTTGGGTAAGACTTACATCTCCGCCATGCTGGCAGGACAGCTTGACGGCAGAACGCTGGTCATTGCCCCACCCGTGCTTCTGGAAAAATC
>CAYSYZ010000124.1:0-2846 GCA_964435205.1 uncultured Desulfovibrionales bacterium | reverse complement strand
ATCCCGGCTCCTGGCCTAACGTGTTTTCTGACTTTCGTGTGTCTGCTGACTTTGAATCACTTGGCAAACTGGACGATCTGCTCAACAGAGGCACTGAAAAATACACCAACATCATTATCGATGAAGCGCACCGCTTCCGAACGGAAACAACGATTACTTACGAGAAACTGGCCGAAATCTGCCGCGGCAAAAGGGTGATTCTGGTAACCGCCACGCCATACAACAATGCGCCCAAAGATATTCTCAGCCTGCTAAAACTGTTTCAGAAAACCAAAAAAAGCACCATTCCCAATCTGCCTGACCTGGAGGGCTTTTTCAGCCGCCTTGACCGGAAACTGAAAAAACTGGACCGTCAGAAGGATTATGACAAATACATAGGCACCGTGAAAGAAAACGCGCGGGAAATACGGGAAAAAGTGCTGAAATATTTGATGGTGCGCCGCACCCGGGCAGAGATTGAAAAATATTTTTCCGACGAGTATCCGCTCGCTAACCCCCCGCTGCCCGCCAGAGGCAGACCTGGATGGCAAGCACCGGGGGGAATGCGCTCGCTATGCATGTTCAATTTTGGGTAATTTTTGATAACGAGCACAGTATGGGGAGGTTTGACATGCCGCTGCCGGTCCTGGTAAAAAATTTTGTTCTCCCCTCGCCGTACTGCCCTGCCGACAGATAACCAGGTTATGCCAGGTAATTTGGCAACCGTGGTATCATTCATCCTTGAAACAGGCTTCTGAAAAAAAACACAAACTGGCATAAAAAAATAGAGGGATTTGAACTCATTTGACTTTCTGGCAGATTTATGGAATGTTATCCCGGTTTGGTATAACATGTTACACCTTTTTGTAGGCATCATATCACACCGGATCAATTAAAAGCAAAACACATGGCAAATTATTACCATACCTTTCACATCCCGGTCATGGGTACCGGGCACTCCGTTGACACGCCTATCCGTATAGCTCCTCTGGGCATCTCTTCCGTAATTTCGCTGGTAGATGATATCCTGCTTGAACAAGTCCGTAAGTACTACAGCGAAAAATACGGACTACCTTATGTCAAGATTCCAAGGAATGAAGAGTACGGCAGGGCAAAAAGGATCACAGCCTACCTTGAGGTCGTTCGGGAAATTGTTCGGATAAAGATGGAGGACATCCGGCAACAACCTTTCTTTGCAGATAACGACAAAGGGAAGTATTTTGAGTTGGTGCCGGATGAAAGCCCTTTGAAGGAGGATTACAACAGGCTTCTCAAGATGCAGGCCGGGCCGGAGAGAGACGCGCTAGAAAAAGATCTGGCACTTAGGATGCAGCCAGGTTCTATTGACGTCAATATCATGGTTAAACTGGACCGGAGTCCTTTTGATAGCAAAGGTAACCCCCTCGGTGACGAATTCAGCGATGCCAAAACTGCCCTTAAGGGCTATGCTGACAGCGGCCTCAGGTCTGGTATCATATTTTCCGCCGGGATGAACCAAAGTCTTTTCACCTACATGACCCGGTTCCGGGATTTTTACCGGGATGAAACGGGTGAGATCAAGAAGAAGATAATTCTCAAAGTAAGTGACTTCCGCTCCTCGGTCATCCAGGGAAAGTTCCTGGCAAAGAAAGGGTTGGAGGTCCACGAGTTTCGCATCGAATCCGGACTCAATTGCGGAGGCCACGCCTTCCCCACCAACGGAATTCTGCTGCCATCTATCCTTCAGGAATTCAAGGAGAAGCGCGGGCAACTGACCGCAGAGTTTCAACCGCTGATACTGAAGTACTACCAGAACATGGGCTGGACATATCCCGAATCGGGGTTAAAGAATAATCCCCTCATCACTGTTCAAGGAGGTATCGGGAACCATGGGGAAGTGCGTCGCTTGAGGGAAGACTTCAGCATGGACCTGACCGGATGGGGCAGCCCTTTTCTGTTGGTACCCGAAGTGACCTGCGTAGACGCCTCCACCCGGGAGCTATTAAGACAGGCCGGGGAAGCCGACTTCTACCTTAGCGATGTCTCCCCTCTCGGAGTTCCTTTCAACAATGTGCGCAACACCGGATCAGAACGGTGGACGCGCAAAATGGCGGCAGAGGGCAGGCCCGGCTCCCTCTGCGTCAAAGGTTTCCTGGTATCCAACACCGAGTTTACCAAAAAACCTATATGTCTTGCCTCCAGGCAATTCCAGACGAAGAAGCTGGAAGACATAGCCAATATGGAGCTTCCGGAGACTGAAAAAGAAAGGCTGCGTGAAAAGATTACGGAAAAAGCCTGCATCTGCGATCATCTGGGAAATGGCGCCCTTATTACCATGGGAATCGCTGAGGAAAAGCATGCTCCCCAGTGCATATGTCCCGGCCCCAATCTCGCCTGGTTCAACAGGATTTACACATTGAAAGAGATGGTAGATCATATTTACGGAAGAGGTCCATCCCTGATTCCATCCACGCGGCCGCATATGTTCGCGCACGAGATCGTGATGTATGTGGATTACTTTGAAAAACAGGTGGCGCGTTGCACTCACACACCCAGGGAGATCAAAACCCTGCAGGAATTTAAAGACAATCTCGAAAAAAGCATGGATTTTTGCCTGGATAGTGCACAGAGGCCACCGTATCCAGGAGAAAATTTGGCCTCCATCCCTCCCACTGTAGAGCAGCAAAGGAAACGAATGAGATCCATCTATGCCGACCTGGAAAAAAATTTCCTAGTCAGAGTGCGGGAGCCCCACCACCACCACCTGAGCACCTAATGATGTCTTTCCCACCGCCGATACGCTACAAGCTCAGATAAAACTGGTGGATTCTGGAAGACATTGGTCTGTCTGCTAACGTAAAAGTTGAATAAACCTTGCTTGTCGACGT
>CAYSYZ010000123.1:0-6154 GCA_964435205.1 uncultured Desulfovibrionales bacterium | reverse complement strand
GATGCCGGATCAAGTCCGGCATGACGATTTCAGGACTTTTTACGAATTCATCAATAATGAACATAGCGCACCATCGATAAAATCTCCCTCTGGGAAGGACAGGGGGCGTGACATCATTCTGCCTTGATGGTGATCTGCTTGGGTTTTGCCTCTTCTTTTTTGGGCAACGTGATCTTGAGGACACCTTTTTTATAGCTGGCCTTAATGTCTTCGGGCTTGACAGGAGCGGGAAGGCGTATGGATCGGGAAAAAGCCCCGTAGTAAGCTTCAACCCGATGAAAGCTTTCTCCTTTTTCCTCCTTTTCCTGTTTTTTTTCTCCTTTAATAGTAAGGGTGTCACCGGATAAAGATATATCAATGTCTTTGGCCTCCATTCCGGGAATTTCGGCCTTGACGATGATACTGTCTTTCGTTTCTGAAAGGTCGAGCGAAAGGCCCCATTCTCCGGGCACCGGTTCAAGCTCAAGGCCCCGGGCAAAAAGGGTATCCCAGATGCGATCCATTTCTCGTCGGAGGGCGCCTAGTTCTCTGAATGGCTTCCACGGGGTCAATTCAAACATAAGTCTACCTCCTTGCGTTCTTTTCGTTCTGTTTCCTTCCCAGAGAGAAGTGTCTTTTAGGGTTAAATAATATGTTAGGATTTCACAGATTGACAGTCAACTTTATTCTTGATGTGGCTATCAATGTTTAGTTAAGCTGGTTCTTTCCGGGTGGGTTCTTGACCTGGGCCTATACCATCTGGATAGGAGATTCGTTTGTTTGGCGGGGTAATATTTCACCAATGACAAAGGCCTCTTCTTTATTGGCCTTGGCCTGGAGGATTACGTCCGGACATACTCCCGGGGACACGACGAAGACCATGCCGAGGCCATTGTTAAACACTTTGTGCATCTCATCGTCAGTAACATGGCCTTGTCTTTGGATAAGCTCAAATATTGGATGGACAGGCCACGATCCCTTATTGATGATTGCCTTGCAACCTTTTGGTAGGATGCGCGGGATGTTATCTATAAAGCCGCCTCCGGTAATATGTATGATGCCGGATATTTTTTGATGTTTGAGGATGTTCAGGACAGTTTTAGCATAAATGCGGGTGGGCTCTAAGAGCTCTTCCCCTAGTGTGCGGCCCAATTCAGGAATTTCACGTCCAAGTTCCCACTTCAAATCTTCAAGGAAAATTTTGCGCACCAGGGAGTAGCCATTGCTGTGCAGGCCACTAGAGGCAAGACCAACCAGTTTATCTCCTACAGATATCTCAGAACCATCTATAATCTTATCTTGTTCCACTATGCCGACTGCAAATCCAGCCAGATCATAGTCCTTTGGCCCATAGATTCCGGGCATCTCCGCCGTTTCTCCACCTATCAATGAACATCCGGCTTGTTTACATCCCCGGACGATGCCCTTTACTAGTTCGACGGCTACGTCGGGCACCAGCTTGCCAGTAGATAGATAGTCAAGGAAAAAAAGGGGTTGTGCGCCGTAAACGACTATATCGTTTACGCACATGGCGACAAGGTCTATGCCGATGGTATCGTGTTTATCGAGGAGGGTGGCTATCTTGAGCTTTGTGCCTACACCGTCTGTTGAAGAAACCAGCACGGGTTTCTGATACTTGCCGGGACTCAAGGAGAATAAACCGGCAAATCCGCCCAGCTCAGACATGACCGGGCTTTTGAAAGTAGAGGCCACCAAGGGTTTAATCTTGGTTATAAAACGGTTGGCCGCGGTAATGTTGACACCAGCTTTGCTATAACGGGACGCTTTACTCATGGGAGACGTGGAAATCCTTTTGCATAGATTTTAGCAAAGGTACTTTAAAGATGTCAAAGGATGCTTGAGAAGGTCTTCCTTATAGTCCACAGGGACTCAAAAGTCAATAGCCAGTAATATGACAGATTAACCGGTTAACCGGCACAGCAGGTGACGTAAGTTTGCTTTTAACATGTGCCTTAGGTAACATAAGTGCTTCACCACGCGCAGTTTAAGCCAGTTGACGAATGTTAATATTATGATAGAATAACTGAGTTACTTTTACCAGAGATCGTCGTCATCTGCCCTCCATCTCAAAATCCGGTTAAAAGGAAATATGCATTGGGATATCCCATAGATACTAGCAGCCACTGGGAAGAAGATACTAAATTGTCGAAAGAAAAAATAAATTCCCTTATCCATCATGACCCGCTACGCCGATATTTGATGGAGATTAATCGCTATCCGCTGCTCACCAGAGAGGAGGAGCAAGATCTAACCCTGCGCTATTTCAAGACCAGGGATCCGGAGATCGCTTATAAGCTGGTGACATCCAATCTTCGGCTGGTAGTGAAGATTGCCCTCGATTTCCAAAAATTCTGGATGCAGAACTTTCTGGATCTTATTCAGGAAGGGAACATCGGGCTTATGCGGGCCGTACAGAAGTTTGACCCGTTTAAAGGCGTCAAATTTTCTTATTATGCCGCCTATTGGATAAAGGCCTATATCCTGAAGTTTATCATGGACAACTGGCGGCTGGTAAAAATTGGCACTACACAGGCGCAGCGAAAACTTTTCTATAATCTTAGGAAGGAGAGAGATCGATTAGACGCCCTGGGGTATGATCCGGTTCCCAAACTTATTTCAGAGAGACTCCAGATTAAGGAGCAAGATGTCATTGAGATGTCTGAACGAATGGGCGGTGGGGAGGTCTCGCTTGATACTCCCATAAAAAAGGACGATACGCGAAGTACCTATGGCGATTTTATAATGGCGGAAGGGCCTGGTATTGATGACCGGATAGCGCACTCTGAGCTTTCGGAGAGGCTGCAGCGTAAGCTGGGGGAATTTGGGGATATGCTGAAAGGGCGGGACAGAGAAATATTTGAAGCGCGTATGCTGGCCGAAGACCCTGTTACGTTGCAGGAGATGGGCGATAGGTTTGGCGTGACCAGGGAACGTGTGCGCCAGATCGAAGCTGGCCTCATGAAACGCCTCCAAAAGTATTTAGAAAAAGAATTGCCGGATGTCGCGGATTATGGCATTTCCGCGGGGAATTAGATTGTGTCTGTGAGTTATCTCGAGGTGTGAATTAATGGTATACCGTTCGATTAGTTTTCTGTTGATTGTAACATTCCTGTGCCTGAGCGGACCTATAGTACATGCTGCGCGAGGCGACGAGAACCCGAACAGATCCTATTACCATTACCTGCGAGCTCAGGTGGAGAGAAATGCAGGTAACATGGAGGCGGCTATTGAGCAGTATAAGAAGGCGCTTAATTATGATCCACAGTCCGCTCAGTTGATGCTTGAGCTGGCCTATGTTCTGGCCGAGCAGGAGCGTTTTAGGGACGCCCTTTACTGGGCAAGGAAAGCTGTACAGCTTGATAATTCGGTATCTGCGCATCTGCTTTTGGGGCGTATTTATGCGGGCCTTGGACAGATTGGCGAGGCCATCGGTGAGTATGAACAGATCATAAAACTCGATCCATCAGATCAAGAATCGTACCTTCTTTTGGGGATGCTTTATACCAAGAACAAAGAATACGAAGAAGCTGTTAGGACTTTAAAGCAACTGGTTGAAAGGAATAGTAAGGCCCTAATGGCCTATTATTATCTTGGCCGTGTTTACTTTGAGATGCGTCTCTGGACAGAAGCAGAGCAGCATTATCTAAAGGCCATCGAGATTAACCCATATTTTGAGCCCGCGCTTTTTGAGCTGGCGACACTTTACGCGGTTAAAAAGGATAAGGATAAAGTGATTTCTCTATACAAGCGGATACTTTCTTTCCATCCGCAGAATACCGAAGTGTTGATCCGGCTGGGAAGTCATTATCTCAGGGAGGGCCAGTTTTCTGATGCCCTCAAGCAGTTTGAGGAGGCAAAGAAGGTTTCTCCTGATGATAGCAGGGTGTGGGTACAGGTTGGAGTGGCCTACCTGGCGGAAGGGAGACTGGATGAGGCCATAAGGGAGCTTGAAGGTATACTTTCGGCCAACCCGGATGAAGATAAAGCGCGCTACTACCTGGCAGTGGCATATGCCGAGAAAGGAGAACTTGACCGGGCTGTCGGGGAGTATAAACGAATTCCGGCGACGTCCAGGGCCTACGTTGAGTCCCGGATACAGCTGGCAAATGCCTTACGCCGGCAGAAAAGGATAAATGAAGCCATAGAGGTGCTGAAAGAAACCATATCTTCAAAATCGGAAAAACCCGAGCTTTATATTGCCCTGGCTTACGCTTACGAGGATGCAAACAAATTGGACCAGGCAGAATCTGCCCTACGGGAGGGCATCAAAAAGTTCCCTGAGGATGTGGAGCTTCAGTTTCAGCTGGGAGTAGTCTTTGATAAGCGTGGTGAAAAGGAAAAGAGCATTGCCAAGATGAAAGAAATTTTGGCTATTAATCCCAGACACGCTTACGCCTTGAATTATATTGGTTATACGTATGCGGACATGGGGATTAATTTGGATGAGGCTGAAAAATTGATCAAAGAGGCTCTCAGCCTAAAGCCTGATGACGGCTATATCACTGATAGCCTAGGGTGGGTATACTACCAGAAGGGCCTCTACGATGCCGCTATTGAGCATCTGGAAAAGGCTGATCGTTTAGTTGGGGGGGATGCGACAATCTCGGAGCACCTGGGTGATGCCTTTTACAAAAAGGGGCAGTTTTCAAAGGCACTGGAAAATTACCTCAAGGCGGAGTCTGCCTATACCAGGAAAGAAGATAAAGACAAGGTTTCGGCCAAGATAGAGAATGTCATGTCTATACTCGGTAAAGACAGTCCTGATGTCAGAGGCAAGGAATAATATAACATGAAAAGGACGCTATTTGTTTTGCTGATTTTGCTAGCAGCGGTTTCCTGTGCGCCCATTCCGAAAGTAACCGAGAGACCCCCGGAGTTAGCCATGTTTGAGCAGGAGATCAGGACTCAACTTGACAAACGTAAAGGGTCCATTAGGGGGTTTGAGGCTGAGGCCGATATATGCATTGAACATCCAGGCGCGGATTACAGAGGGGAGATGTTAATTATAGGGCAAGGGCCGAGTTCGATACGGCTTGATTGCCTCGGACCCTTTAACCAACCTGTCCTATCTTTTGCCACAGATGGCGAACATTTCGCTCTCGCTTCTATTCTGACCATGAGGTATTACGAGGGAAATCTTGCCTCACCGGTTGTGGCTTCGGTTATTCCAGCGGGCATAAAAATGCAGGATGTGTATACCTGGTTCCTGGGTGGCTATGATTTTAAAGACCGAAGGCTGCTTTCCTATTCCTACAGTACGTCGAAACCGTCTTTGCTGGTAATGGAATTTTCAAATGAACGATCTGACCTAAGGGAAGAAGTCTGGCTCGAATCATCAAAGAATGTAATTAGAAAACTTGTATTAAAGGATGCTTGTGGCAATACAATTCTGACTGCAGAGACCGACGGTCTTGTGGAAATCGGTGATTTTTCTTATCCAGGAAGTGTTAGTTTTTCTCTGCCGTCTTCCGGGTTTCGACTCTCGATGGCCTACAAAAAAATGAGCCTTTTATCTGATGCGCCTCCCGGGGCATTTTCCATCAGTTGTCCGCCGGGATTCAAGT
Organism: uncultured Desulfovibrionales bacterium; assembly: GCA_964435205.1. Classification (GTDB taxonomy): domain Bacteria; phylum Desulfobacterota; class QYQD01; order QYQD01; family QYQD01; genus CAYSYZ01. The sequence continues at coordinate 590 of CAYSYZ010000123.1, read as the reverse complement.
ATAAGACAATAAATTGATAAGATGAAGTTTGTCACTGATAAGATGCTGGGCAAGCTAGCTAAGTGGCTACGCATCTTGGGTTTTGATACTATCTATCTGGATCAGCCTTCTCTAACGGAGATAAAGGAGGAGGTGGCACAAGGGCGCGTCTTTTTGACTCGCAACACAAAGTTGCTTTCCAAAGTTCCAGAAAGTGTTTTCATTTGTTCTGACCAGGTGATCTCCCAGCTTAAACAGCTCTATGAGACAAACTATATAGACTTTAAGGAAGAAATATGGTTCAGCCGGTGTATCCTGTGTAACTTGCCCCTGGAGGTGGTTTGTAAGGAAGATGTAGACACTTTGGTGCCGGAGTATGTGCGCCAGACTGCCACTTCTTTTGCGCGCTGCCAGCTTTGCGGAAAGGTTTACTGGCCGGGCAGCCATTTAAGCCGAATGAAGGAAAAAATAGGGTTTATAAAGCTTCAGGCATCCAAGGAGTCTCTTGACAGTAAGCATTCTCCGTGTTAGAGACCAGGGAGATATTTTAACCTTCTGCGCCCCCGTAGCTCAGGTGGATAGAGCACCAGATTCCTAATCTGGGTGCCGTG
>CAYSYZ010000122.1:514-6218 GCA_964435205.1 uncultured Desulfovibrionales bacterium | reverse complement strand
AGATACCTAAAAAAATAGTAAATGTCACTGATGTATTTTTTGGTGGGGTAGGATATGAAATCTTTCTTTATTGTCCTGTCAATAATTTGTATCTGGTTCATTTTGAATAAGTGGATTCTACCGAAGCTTAATGTTAAGACTTGAATAAGTCAGTCATGCAGTATTGAGGATCAATACGACAAGAAAAAACCCGGTGAATCTAGCTGATGGGATCAAATCGGACCCGGTCCTGGCCGTTCTTATTCCTATCAAGATTGGAGTAAATGTAATATCTGCTCCAGGTTGCAATTTCCTTTGACCATGTTCGCCAGTTTGTCTAGTTGCTGCTGGCGGAAGAACTGGTATGAAAATCCGGACGTAAGAGGTGGCAGGCCTTTTTGTTGACGTAACCAGTTGACGAAACTGCGCCGGGCATCGTCATTATCGAATATGCCATGCACATAGGTTCCAAAAACCGGGCTGCTTTCCGACATCACTGCCACGGCACTTTCTGATACATCAAGAAGCGGCGAGGCCTTTCCTTGTATCTCTGTATGGCCCATGTGAATTTCATATCCATGGATGGTTATGCCTTGAGTAAAAATAGGCGAAGATAATGTCTGGTAGCAAACCTGCCTTAGGACCTTTTCGCGCTTGATGGTTGTCTCCACAGGCAAGAGCCCAAGTCCCTTTGTTTCTTGAATATCCCCTTCTACCTTATAAGGGTCAAATATTTTTTCTCCTAGCATTTGATAACCGCCGCAGATGCCGACAACGGGCACTCCTCGCGCGCAGGCATTCTTTATGCGTACATCCCAGCCATATTGACGAAGATGTACAGCTCCAGCTAGACTAGCCTTGCTTCCGGGCAGGATTATACAATCACAAAGGTCAGTCTCTTCCGGACGGCGGAGGAAGTGGAGGGAGATATCCGGCTCCAGAGCCAAAGCGGTGAAATCTGTAAAGTTGGAGATATATGGCGGTACAACTATACCCACTGCCACTTTTTCACCACCGATTTTAAATTCCTTGGCGCAAGGCGGTATGGCGTCTTCTTCATCCACCCAGATATCGCGGAAATAGGGCAGTACGCCGAAGATCGGCAAGTTAACCGTTTTTTCAAACATTTTTATGCCTGGGTCCAGCAAGGACCGGTCGCCGCGGAATTTGTTTATGAGAAATCCCTTGACCAGTGGCTTATATTCATCCGGGATGAGGTCATATGTTCCCTTCATCCAGGCAAAGACTCCTCCTCGGTCAATATCACCGACGATCAGCACCTTAGCCTCAGCATAGTGCGCCATCTGCATATTAACCAGGTCCCGATCATGTAGATTAATCTCGGCCGGGCTTCCTGCGCCTTCGATGACCATCACCGCGTACTCCTGTGCCAGTCCGTCATATGCCTTTCGCACTATTTCACGATGTCTCTCATAAAGACTATAATAGCTCCGGGCGTTACGATTACCATCTGGCTTACCCCAGAGAATAACCTGTGAGCAGTTATCGGCCGATGGTTTAAGGAGTATGGGGTTCATCCTTACCTCAGGCCGAAGCCCGCAGGCCTCGGCCTGATAGACCTGGGCCCGCCCCATTTCCAGGCCATCTGTGGTTACGTAGGAATTAAGGGCCATATTCTGTGCCTTGAAGGGAGCGACATTAACGCCCATTTCCCTGAGTATGCGGCCAAAAGCGGCTACAAGAATGCTCTTGCCGACGCCGGAGCCTGTACCCTGAATCATCAATGCCCTGGCCCGGTGTTTTTTCATTTTACAAATACCATCGCCAAAAAAAGAGCGGTCTCTACAATTTCATTGAGTGCTCCCAGCATGTCTCCGGTTATGCCCTCAATTTTTTTCCGGTAAAAGGCAAGGATGGTAACCAGCATCAGGAGGAATATACCATTTATCCATAGGAGCGCCTGTAACCCACCCAGCACTGATAATCCAATGAGAGGCACTATAACTATAAATCTGCGGGTTCCTTTATCTCGAAGGACAAAGTTCTTTCCTGTTCCGCCTTCTTTCCGGGCGTAGGGAAGAAAATACGTGCCAAACAGCATGGCAGAACGCGCGTAGGCTGGAGGTAAGGCCAGGTACAGCCAGGAGGACCAGCCTTCGCGGGATATATTGGCAATAGCAACCCACTTCAAGCTCAGTACAAAGAACAAGGCCATAGCTCCCATGGTTCCAATATTGCTGGTTTTCATGATACGTAAAGCCTCTTCCCGCGGCCGATGGGAAAAGAGTCCGTCGGCAGTATCAGCTAGGCCATCTAAATGAATGCCGCCGGTGATGACCGCCAAAAAGAGAACGGAGAAGAGAGAAGTTATCGGGATGGGGAAGAGACGACGTGAAACAAGGTCAAAGAGAACCAGAAGACCACCGATTACCAGTCCGACCACCGGGAACCACGGTAGATTATCGATTCCTACCTCTTTTTTGAGTCGGGGCGCGGGCAGGATAGTCAAAAATGCAAGAGCGGCAAAGAGATTACCCATTTTGCCCTTGGCTGACTTCGGCCTGGCTAAAAGTGTGGACCTCGTTAAAGATACGGCAAGCTGCTTCGATAATGTGCATGGCCAGAGCAGCTCCCGTGCCTTCACCGAGACGCAGGTCCAGATTTACGATAGGCGCGAGCCCAAGGTAGGCCAGCATGTGCTTATGGCCTTGCTCTACTGAACAGTGTCCGGCAAAGGCATACTGAGAGACAATGGGGCACAATGTATAGGCTACGAGTGCACCGGCTGTGGAAATAAGACCATCGATAACTACCGGTTTCTTGTGATAAGCTGCAGCTAATACCATTCCCGCAATGCCGCCTATCTCGAACCCGCCGACCTTGGAGAGGACATCTAATCCATCGGAAGGAGTAGGATTGTTCCGAGAGATAGCCGCTTTGATAATTTCGCTTTTTTTCCTAAAAGATACATCGGATATGCCCGTGCCGCGGCCAGTCATATCCTCCACCAGTTGCCCCGTGATAACCGCACCAATGGCACTGGACGGGGTGGTATTCCCGATTCCCATATCGCCAGTACCAAGGAGGTCTATTTTATTCGTAAACATAGTTGTGGCCAGGTCAAAACCGGCCAGAATAGCTTCCTCAGCCTGCTGCCTGCTCATAGCCGGGCCGCTGGTAATATCATTGGTTCCTGGAGCGATCCTTTTCTTTACAAAACGATTTTCTCCGGTAATGGTATCCGGAAGATCGGGGACGATACCCATGTCTACTACCAGCACTTCCGCTGACAACTGACGGGCCAGGGCATTGATACCGGCGCCACCACGTACGAAGTTATTCACCATCTCACCCGTAACTCCCTGAGGGAATGCACTTACTCCATGTCTGACTACTCCATGGTCACCCGCCATGACCAAAACCCCCTTTTTTTTAACTGAAGGGTTAAGAGTACGCATTATGCCGCATAACCTCTCGCTTATTTCGTGCAATCTTCCGAGGGCACGTGGCGGCATGCACAGTTCGGCTGTGCGCATCCTGGCCTTCTCCATGATCTCCAGGTCAATTGGCTCTATTTTTGCGACAATTTCTTCAAGTTGTGCCATCCTATTACCTCACTGGGTCTACGTGATATTTGCGACTCGCTTTGCTCCGCGTCCTAACGCTTCTAGCGCGAAAAATTATGGTTTGATTTTTACCGATATACCGGCTACAAGCCAGTAGACCTCATCGGCGAATGCTGCCAGCTTCTGGTTAGTTAAACCCACCAGGTCACGAAACATTCGGGCCAACCTATTTTCAGGAACTATGCCCGTTCCTACTTCGTTAGTTACCAGGATTAAGGAACACCTGGTTTTTTGTATAGCCGTTATGAGTCCACCGAACGATTTGTTTATTCTCTCTGCGGACATATCTCGAAGCAACATATTGGAAAGCCACATGGTGATGCAGTCCACGAGAATGACATCCGTGTTTGCCGCTTCGTCTGTTATGACTTTGGTGATATCCAGAGGTTCTTCCACGGTGCGCCAGTCGGCACCCCGCTCCCTCTGGTGTTGTTTTACTCGCTCCTTCATCTCTTCATCGAGGGCCTGACTTGTGGCGAGATATAGTCGATTAGTGAAGTGACCGTTTGCGAAGTCAACGGCAAAACGACTCTTGCCGCTTCGGCAACCCCCTATTACCAATAGGTTCTTTTTCATACTCTTGCCCACGCTTTCTCCAGTGCCATGAGAGAGGTTTGAAGATGATCAAAAGTGAAGACTTCAATGGACAGGGTACCTCTGTATCCTTTCAATCTGCGCAGCCAGGCAGCAAGCACGCGTTCATCCACGACGTCAAGTCCCAGGTGAGTACGCCCCTGGTGTACGCCGTGCATGTGGATAACAGATGTCTTTTCATAGTACTTGTCAAGGTAATGCAGTGGTTCTTCGCCGTTCTGGACTATGTGACCGAGGTCGAGGCAGATAGAAAGCCCGAAATCATCGATAATGTCCTCTACCCATGCTAAGGGATAGTCGAGTGTTTCAACAGAAATAGAGGCGGGATCGATACCCGTCTTCAGGATGGTCTCTGTGCTTCGAGCAATAAGGTTTTGCCAGGAAGGAAGGTTTTCTCGATAGCCGCATTCATAAGCATAATGCAGAGTGTACGATGTGGGGGCAAGAACCAGGGTAAGAGCCACAACCTTTTTCACCGCGGCGATCCCCTCACTTCTTGTTTTATGCAGAGGATGTCCGAGGGAGATGTCAAGTGGAAGGTGTACATTATAAGAGAACCCCTGTTTGTTACGCAAAGTGGACAGGGCTAATATTTCTTCTCGAGTCGGCAAGTTTTTGCTCTCGAAAAGTATCAGTTCCATCTCATCAAGGTATGATGAAAGCCACGAAGCATTGGGCAGGATATGATCAGGATAAATATATGAAGTTGTGGCCAACCGAAACGGGAATATCCCCCGGTAGTTCTTATAAAGCCCTGCAGGAACATGCGTACCGGTTTGCATCACAGTAAACATACCGCACAAGCACCTTTTGAGGTTGAATCTGCCACGAAATAAAAATCCCCATACCCGAAAGGCATTCAGGCTGGGGATTTCCCTCTTTATCCACAGGCTGTGGCCAACACCCTGTTCACCGAGGGTGTTGGTCCAAATGCGTACAGACAGGTATTCTGGCTTCCGGATCATCCTCCGAACGCGCCTTCCCATCCGCCTACGGCGGACAGTGGCCTCTTGCGTTCTTCGTTCCCGGTGACAGCGGCGGGCCCGCTCCCGACTTACACGGGATTCCCTGTTGTCCGTTCTCGGGACTTCTGCACTTAGAGAACGCTTCTTAACATATTGAGTGGTAAAAGCTATGTCAAGAAAAATCGGTTTTGGACAAAGATACGAAAAGGCCTTGACTAATAAAATCCTGACACTTAGACTAAAATTAGAGAGATTTTCGGCAAAGGAGGTGATGAAAAATGAGGCAGGCAGAGAGGGAATTCGCTGTTCAGGACGAGATGGTCAAAACCTACAAGGCGTTTATGGACGGCTTGGAGAAGTCCATTAACCTGCTCGAAAAGGATATCGATGAAGCCGCCAAAATGAGCGAGATTTGCACGGACGAATGGTGCACCGCCACCGAACATGTAATTGACGATCTTCATAATTCAGTCTTTTCCATCAGTGAACCGCGTGGGACACCCAATGAGTATTCCATAAAACTCAAACAACTGAGGGGCAGGCTCCGGGACCTTTACGTAAAGTATAAATCCGTAAAAA
>CAYSYZ010000122.1:0-504 GCA_964435205.1 uncultured Desulfovibrionales bacterium | reverse complement strand
TGGTTTCCTATTTCAGAATCACATCGGATGCGCTTCCGCGTAACTGCCTATCCCGGCCTGCCGACCCGGCTATGGGCCGAACAAAAATATAATCTGTGGTCGGGCCGGCAGCGGTCGGAATGGCACTAAACCATAATATTGAATGGCAACCTGCTGAGCCTATCAGTAGTAGTAAATGTCTTTCAGCGTAGCCATGGTGGCTGCTAGGAGGCCAGCTAGGCCACTCAGAGGGAGAGCCCTTTTAAGATAGTGCCCGATGTCGTTAAAAACGTTCAGGTCCAGTTGAGGATAAAACTGTGTTATGAAAAATGATGCCAAAGGAATTACGAACAATCCAGCAAGGAGTGCTATTATTTCAAATACCAACAACCGGTTCCCAAAGCGGCACATTGCTTTGAAGAAAATTTTATAAAATTCAAGTCTACCTAATATGGGGGACATTTCCGAAAGTTCTGATGCGGCTTCTTCTTTAATTTTCTGAACCTGTTTGAAGGCTTCTGGTTC
>CAYSYZ010000121.1:0-6251 GCA_964435205.1 uncultured Desulfovibrionales bacterium | reverse complement strand
ATCTTCTTTTCCCACGACATTTCTGAAACGTGTACCAAACCCTCAACGCCTTCCTCCAACTCTACGAAGGCGCCATAGTCAGTGAGGCTGACCACTTTTCCCGTTACCCGCTTGCCCGGTGGATAATTGCTTGTAGCTGATTCCCAGGGGTCTGGAGTTAGTTGTTTTAATCCCAAAGAAACCTTTTCGTTCTCGAGGTCAAAGCTAAGGACCTTTACCCGAATAGGGTCGCCGACCTTGTACAGCTTGGAGGGATGCTGCACTCTACCCCAGGAGATGTCTGTTATATGCAAAAGGCCATCGATGCCTCCAAGATCAACAAAAATGCCATAATCGGTGATGTTTTTTACTTTTCCTTCTACTGCCTGTCCTTCAGTAATTGCAGAAAGCGTTTTTGCCTTCAGTTCTTTTCTCTCTTCATCTAAGAGTGCTCGCCGTGAAAGAACAATATTTGAGCGTTTTCTGTTTATTTTTAAGACCTTGAAACGGTATGTATTTCCGATGAGGCTGTCTAAATTATTAACCGGTCGCAGATCGGTCTGGGATGCGGGTAAAAATGCATTAACTCCTATGTCCACAGTCAGACCGCCTTTAACGCTCCCGACTATCTTCCCCTCTATGATAGTGCCCTCTCTGTGGTTTTGCTCTATATTATTCCATGTCTTGATCTTGACCGCGCGTTTTTTGGAGAGGAGAAGCACCCCATCTTCACTTGGCTGTTTTTCCAGGTAAACATCTATTGTTTCACCAATGGAAGCGTGCACCTTGCCGTCTTGGCCCATGAATTCTTCAATTGGTGCCTGGCCTTCCGATTTATAACCTATGTCGACCAGTACATAATCCTTGTCAATACTTACGATCTTGCCCCGAAGAATCTCACCTTCTTGGATGACCTTTAGACTGTCTTCGTAGAGCTTGTTAAATTCTCGTGATTCATTACTCTCCTGTGTATTCTCTTCACTGCCTTCGCAAGTCGTATCGCTTTTTGATGCTTGTTTGGTTGTGATGTTATTTTCTTGATTCATCAACTAACAATTCCCCCTGTTTTCCATAAGTATAACTTTAGCATTATATAGCAAACTACGAAGTAAAATCAACCAATTTAAAGGAACCCGCCTAAAAAGCACAGAAATGGACTATATCCGGCCCGGCGTTTTTTCTTGGATCTTGGTCAGCATAAGGTTAATTACTTCGTCTATGGTTTTGTTTGTAGTATCGATATATATGGCATCGGGAGCGGCACGTAACGGAGCTACGGCACGACTCTTATCGTCAGCGTCTCTAGTTAGCAGTTCTTTGTAGACCCGGTCGTAACTCACCTCGCTGCCCCTCTGCAGTAGTTCCTTATACCTTCGCGAAGCCCTTTCCTCTGTTGAGGCATCAAGGTAAAACTTCACGTCGGCATTGGTGAATACTACTGTTCCCATATCTCTGCCTTCAGCCACTACGCTTCCCTTTTTTCCTATGCACCTTTGCATCTCAAGCAGGGATTTTCTTACGGCAGGTTTGGCCGAAATATACGATGCGAGCATACTAATCTCTGGTGTCCGGATCTCTTCACTGATATCTTGTCCGTCCAAAGTGACAACTAACCTGCCTGAGTTGTACTTTAGGGCAATCTGCGGTTCACGGCACAGCCTTTCCACATCTTGTTGCTTATCCGGGTCCAACGTATTCTTTTTTGCAAAAAAAGCTATTGCCCTGTACAGAGCGCCGGTATCGAGATACGCATAGTTCAGTAAAACGGCCAATTTTTTGCTGACAGTGCTTTTACCTGCACCGGCGGGGCCGTCTATAGTGATAACCAAGCCCTTCGGACCCTTGTTATTGGCCATGAGTCTTCATGACCTCCGTAAAGGCCTTCAGAAACCGCTCGTTTTCAGGCGGGGCGCCGACGGTAACGCGAATGTAATTCGGCAACTTGTAAGCGTGCATGGGCCTTACAATCACTCCCTTATAGAGAAGTCTTTCATAAACCATTTTCCCATCCGTCTCCACATGTATCAGGAAAAAATTTGTTTGGGTGTCGAGACAGCGGTAACCAAGACGTTCGACTTCGGTACGTAGATAGTTGAGGCCATCGCTGACCATTTTTTTTGTTTTTGTCAAGTGGTCTTCATCATTTAGCGCTGCTAGAGCCCCAACCTGAGCTAGTGAGTTAACATTGAAAGGTTGACGCACCCGATTTATATACTCTGAGAGTTCTTTTTTCATGACCCCGTAGCCGATGCGTAATCCCGCGAGGCCGTAGGCTTTGGAGAATGTCCTCAGTGTTATGACCAGATGGGGAGAATTTAGATAGTCAAGCCCACAGAATGTGCTATTCGTGGTAATAAAATCATAATAGGCCTCATCAGCCACCACAATTACATGTGATGGTAAATCCCTTAAAAACACTTCAAAGGCGGTTTTTTCAACCACAGTTCCCATAGGATTGTTTGGATTGTCTAAAAACATCAACCTGGTTTTAGCGGTAACTGCTTTAGCCATTCCAACCAGGTTGTGACGACCCTCTTTAAGCGGCACTACTACGTTTTTGCTACCTACCGCCTGTACCATTTTTGTATAAACCAGAAAGGTCGGTTCACTGGTAATAACTTCTTCGCCGGGGTTTAGGAAAGTGCGGACGATTAGCTCGATGAGCTCATTTGATCCATTGCCGAGTACGATATTTTCCTCACGCACACCCAGTTTCTGACTCAATCCCTTTTTCAGGTAATAGCCACTACCATCTGGATAGCGATGCAATTTACCAAGGGCAGCCTTAATAGCCTCAATCGCCTTGGGCGATGGACCCAGAGCGTTTTCGTTTGAAGCCAGTTTTATGGAGTCTTTTATTCCGTATTCTCTCTCCAGTTCTTCGATCGGCTTGCCTGGGGGGTAGGGAGTCAGGTCTTGGATGTAGTCGGCGACGAGGGGCCTAGTCATAATCTCCTCCGGAGATGATAAGAAAGAGATCAAAAGGGCAATATATCTTTTAGATTTTTATTAACAGTAAATCCACGACAAAATATGAAGCGCATATTTTTACTCTACCTCATTTTAAAAAGCAACTTGGTTTTGCAACCGGGCAAAAAGAATAAGGCGAGTTAATTAACCGGGACTTTCGGCTACGGTAGGAGAGTTGTAAAGCAGTTCGGGGATGCAGTTTCAGCCGGTCAGATAAGTTTTTCATTTTCAAGTTTTTGGGGGATGTGCCGATACATATAATTACAAGACAAGATAAGACTGGGCTCATCATGACTGTTCAGACCTTAACCACCGTTACCTTCAGCTTACTTGGCGTTTGTTGGGTAGCCGTCGTCATCTATGGCTTGACCCGGCCTATTTATAATTTTTTTAAAGCGAAGATCGAAGAGAGGTCAGGACCTCATATCCCAACCTAAAGAATTCCGCTGGCGAATTCTTTTTGTATCCGCTCATCGCCTATAAATAATGGTGTTTCACGACTCCGCTTTAAGGGCCTTCCTTATGTCTCTTGTTTGGAAGAATAGGGTAGGCAAAGGTTGAAAGTGGTGCCTTTTCCTATTTGAACTATCCAAGGGATCCGATAGCAACCCCACGGACTTGTTTACGGAAGGCTTCGCTTTCCCGCACCAGTTGCTCCCGGTTGTCTTCGTTTATGGTCTCTATCCGGGGAAGGTTGCTCCGGTCGCTTTCCAGTTGGTCAAACAGATTCCGAGCATCCTTGTGGTTTTTCAATCTCTCAATGCTCCAATTACTGGCTACCTCCAAGACCAGATCTTTTCCTCCTTTTTTGAAGAGTGTGGCGAGGAGCAGGATGGCTGATGCCTGGGAAGACAGGCAACACATTTCAGCGGATCTTACCGCATATCCATTTCCATTAAAGCTTACGCTCAATCCGCCGCCATCCCTGACTAAGTCGAGGGCTTCGACATCGGTGATGCTGTCGCCAACATACATGACCTGTGAAAGGTCATTATTGGTTATTTTTAGACTGTCCAGAACAGCCTTTGCTTTGGCCTTTCCTCCGACGGTCTTGGTTTCAGCCAGTAAACGTCCGGCTTCCATGGAGCATATATTTTCCCAGAAGACTTCTGACAGACGTTGAACGATATTTTGGCTCTGGAAAGAGAGTTCATATAACCCATCGATGCCCATTTCCCATTCAAGCATGGGCATTTCTGCAATCTCTACGGCGAGTTTCCTCAGATGTTCCCGCTCCTTTTCAGGCAGTGAATAGCTGTCTATGTCAATTTCGGTACAATAGATCCGGTCAAGTGGAAAGCCGGTAATCTGGCTAAGGGCCTCGAGATATGGCTTATAGCTGGTACTTATGATGAATGTGGGCATGACCTCCACGAGCTGCAGCAGGGTTTCTTTGGCCCGCGGCAGGAGAATCAGGTGGGAACGTGAATAGTCCACGATTTTCTGATGGGTGAGGTCAAAGGCCTTCAGGAATGGTAGAATTAGCTTAAGAGTATCACCTGCCTGATAACCCGGTTTTCTTTCAATGTCCGCCAAAAAGTCGTCGTATTTACTTATGCGGGCGAAGAGCTTATCCCCATGGGGGATGAAGGCCTGGCAAAGCTCAAAGGCGTTGTCATTCTTAGTGATGGGCCCTTCACAATCAATATTTACCTGAGCGGATTTCATGGCTACGATCTGCTGATGTCCTCCTTCCGTAGATAAGCTTCGATTTCCTTATTTAAACAATATGGGACGGGAAAGTCCTCTTTCTTGATTTTTGCCTTGCGTTCGGCAAGAGTCTTCAACGTCAGGACAATCAGGGGAAGTTCTCGTCTCACTTCCTCCTGACGAATATGTTGAAATAGTTTGTTGAGCTCTCCCTCCTCAGCCATTAACTGTTCAAGGGACTGGGCTTGGAGCTTTTTGTGCAGTTCATCCCAAAGGGGCTCAAATTGTTCACCGCGAATCGGAAACGTACAATAAGTGATGGGGGGGCCCTCGTCGAGGATTTTGGTAACTAAATGCATCATTACTCCGGTCTCGCTTGCCCCTTGGGCGATGAGTTTCCAGATGACCTCCTGCCAGGTACCGGCAGGTCCGCCAGGGGCAGCCGGATGAAGGTTTATCATGGTATGCTTTTGACACATTTCCGGACTAACGATGAGCATGTATCCTGCCAGCATAATAAGATTATTCTGGAAACCAGAGATACGTTCCATAACTGCCTGGTGGTAAAGGGAACGCCATCTTTCGGCAGACCCTTTCCTCTCTTCCGGTAAAAAGTCTCTCGACGACAGGGTAACAGTCTCCATGCCGAGATTTTTGGCCAGGCTGAGAAAGCTGTCGCTTTCACTGCTTTCACCAATATTGCGGTTGCAAAAGACATATTCGATCCTTGCCGGGATGAAGCCACGCACCATATTTTCATGAGCAGTAATGAGCAAATCCCGGGCGGCCTTATCGCGCCCTGTCGAAAACCATCCGATGGGGTAAGACACTTAGGTATTCTCCTTTTTGCCAAAAAAGTCCGTGAGGTCTTCGCGAGCGGGATACTTGCTTCGGCCATAACCGGTTATGCTTTTGGCGGCCATTTTAGTGGCGAACAGAGCGCACAGTCGCAGGGGCTGATCCATAAGTAACCCGGCCAGAAAACCTGAGTTATACACATCACCAGCACCTGTGTTGTCCACTACGGGAACCCGCTCAGCCGGGATCTCAAGTTCTTGCTGACCAGAGAGGATATACGAGCCATTTATTCCCCGCTTGCAGACTACTATGGATGGTCCCAAATTCAGAAATTCCCTGCAGCCTTCTTTATAACTTTTCCCGATCAGTTTTTGCATTTCTCGGTCTGTGAGGAGAAGAATAAAGCTCCTGTGGATAATAGGCAATATCTTTTTCAGCTCTTTATTAGCATAAATTTCTCCAGGATCGAAACTCAATTTTACATGAGAGGGGAGGTTTTCTGCTAATTTGATCTGGGAGGAAAGAGACTTTTGCCCCACAAAAGAGGAAAAATGTAAGAACCTGGTTTTCGCTACCGCGGCTGTGATTCTTTTGCCTATGGTCACCGTTTTGTTCGTGTTGGGAAAGGCTACTATAGAGCGATCTTCGTGTTTATCCATGAGGATAAGACAGACCCCGCTCTTACCCTGCCGTTTTATATAACGATGGTCGACTTTGCCGAGAAATTTGAGCAGTAAATCCCCGGCCTCATCCTGACCAACTTTTCCAATAAAACCGGTTTTGAATCCCATCTGGGCCAGGGCAAAAACTGTATTGGCTGCTGAACCACCGCCGGAGGTTTCCTTCAATTGGCC
>CAYSYZ010000120.1:0-6420 GCA_964435205.1 uncultured Desulfovibrionales bacterium | reverse complement strand
GCAATCGTTGAGTCCCTTGAAGAGCAGGCCGGGATCCCTTACGTGGATATGGATACTTATCTGGTAGACCGGAAAGCCGTCGATCTGGTTCCTGAGGAAGTGGCTCGCCGCCACAACCTTGTGCCTCTTTTCAAGATTGAAAACACTTTAACCGTAGCCATGGCCAATCCACTGGACATCTATGCCCTTGATGAATTACGGGCCAGATTGGGATTCGAAGTGGAACCGGTAATCAGCTTCGAAGCCAAAATCAGGAAGGCCATCGATCAATATTACGGCTTCCAGAGTCCCCTGAAAAAGCCGCCAGATGTCCCCCTCCGCGGCACGGAACACACCCTTCGGAGAGAGGGGCCAGAGGATGAGGGACCCGCGGTCAAGTTTGTCAATGCTATCATCTCCCGGGCCGTGAGGGATGGAGCCAGCGATATCCACATCGAACCGGACGAGATGTCCCTCCAGACCCGCTATCGGATTGACGGAGTCCTTCACGCCGGGCCTTCGGCCCCAAAACCGCTTCAGTCAGCTATCATCTCCCGGGTTAAGGTGATGGGTGAAATGGACATTGCCGAAACCCGGGCTCCTCAGGACGGCCGTTTTCAGATGAGAGTAGAAAATAAAGAAATAGAGTTCCGCGTCTCTGTCTTCCCGACCATCTATGGAGAGAATGTAGTCCTGCGCCTTCTCGACCAGTCCAGTGCCCTGCTCAGTTTGGAAAAGTTAGGCTTTTCTAAGGACATGCTGGCCGCTTACAGAAAAGTAATTACTATACCTCACGGTATCATTCTGGTCACCGGGCCGACCGGGAGCGGGAAGACCACTACCCTTTATGCCGCATTAGATAAAATAAATTCGGTGGAAAGGAACATCGTCACCATCGAAGATCCGGTGGAGTATCGCCTGAACCTAATCCGCCAGACCCAGATTAATCCACGAGCCGGAGTAACTTTTGCCAATGGACTCCGCTCTATCCTACGCCAGGATCCCGATGTCATTATGATTGGTGAAATCAGAGACCTGGAGACAGCCGAGCTGGCCATACATGCGGCCCTGACCGGGCACCTGGTTTTCAGCACGTTGCACACGAATGATGCCATCGGTGCTCTCACCCGGATTGTAGACATGGGCATCGAGCCTTTCCTGGTGGCTTCCTCAACGGTCGCAGTCCTGGCCCAAAGACTGGTACGGATCATCTGCCCTTATTGTAAAGAGTTTTATCATCCTACCGGTGACGAATCGCGCCAAATGGGTTTCAATGAAAATATCCGGATAGCTCGGGGAAAAGGATGCCAAAATTGTAAACAGACAGGCTATCGTGGGAGAATTGGACTCTTTGAGCTCTTGACAGTAAGCGATAATATCCGCGAACTTGTCACCGCCAAGGCTCCGGCCTCGGTTATGCGCCGGGAAGCCCGGCAAAGGCAGAACATGAAGTCGTTGCGGGAAGATGGTCTGGATAAAATTTTACAGGAAATCACAACCATTGAAGAGGTCAACCGGGTGACCTTCGAGGAAGAGTTTACTCAGTGATTACTTACCCAAAAGTAATTACATCAACGGCTTAAGATCGGAGGTTTTTCACATAAGTCTCGCCTTTTTTCAGGCATCTTATGTTCACCGGCAAAAGATCCCGGTACCTTTCCTGCGTGACCTCTGAAAGTGCGTCAATGACACTCTCTAGCCGAACAACCTGCGTCTCTGCTATCAAGCCCCCCAGGGTCACCATATTCCCGAGCCTATCATCACCTGCCTCTCGCGCCAGGTCATTAGCTGGAACAAACAGCAGATTAACATTCTTGATGACAACCTCCGCAGAGTCAACGAGGGAAGAGTTAACAACCAACAAACCCCCGCGAGACACACGAGGGCCGAATTTGTAAAGGGACGGTCTATTCATTACAATGGCGGCACTGGGGTGATGAATGAGCGGAGACCCGATTTCCTTATCGGCCATAACCACGGTACAATTGGCCGCTCCGCCACGCATCTCCGGACCATAAGCGGTCATGTAGGTTACGTTCTTTCCCTCCAGCATAGCCGCATGAGCCAGAAGGTTGCCCATAAACAATATGCCCTGCCCACCAAATCCAGATATAATTACATCAAAATACATCGCCCTCTTCAGACCCCCATCCCTGCACCATCCCCTAAAACGTCTCCCGTCTCCCGTCTCCCGTCTAACGTCTTACGCCTCACGTCTTACGTCTCACGTCTCACTTTCCTTCCAGGTTTCCTTTAAAAACTCCCAGCGGGAACTGTGGTATCAGCGTCTCACCGATATGGCGATTGGCCGCGCAGGGAGACATTTTCCAGTTGGTCGGGCAAGCAGACAAGAACTCTACAAACGCATAACCCTGCCCTTCCAGTTGCAACCGAAAGGCTTTCTGAACAGCCTTTTTGGCCTGGAAAATATTTTTGGGATTGTCAACGGCTACCCTGGCCACAAAAACTGGCAGTTCCAGGGTGGCAATCATTTCGGCCATCTTAAGCGGGGCTCCCTCATCGGTTATTTTGCGACCGGCAGGTGTTGTAGTCGTCTTCTGTCCGGTTAAGGTTGTAGGGGCCATCTGTCCTCCCGTCATGCCATAGACCGTATTATTGACAAAAAATATGGTTATCCGTTCGCCTCTGTTGGCCGCGTATATGGTTTCTGTAAGACCGATGGCCGCCAGGTCCCCGTCACCTTGATATGTAAATACTATGTTTTCCGGCAGCACCCTCTTTATGCCGGTTGCAACAGCCGGTGCGCGGCCATGGGGAGCTTCCAGGACATCAACCGCAAAATAGTCATAGAGGAAGACAGAACAACCGATAGAGGCTACAGCAATGACCCTTTCTTGAATGCCAAAGGCATCTATAACCTCAGCAATCAAGCGATGGATTATACTGTGATGGCATCCCGGGCAATAATGGAAGGGCACATCGTAAAGGCTTTCCGGTCTTTTAAATACGGGCTTCATTTAAAGATCTGCGGATAAATACCTTTTCTCAATTTGTTTGAAAAGCTCATTCGGCGTCGGTATATAACCCGGACAAGAGTAGGACTCAACAATGGTACCGGCTTTGGCAGATAAACGTACATCTTCAACCATCTGCCCGGTATTTAGCTCACACACCAGAAAATGGTCTGCCCGGCTTGAAATGTCTGCAAGCACCCGTGACGGAAATGGGAAGAGGCTTATTGGTCGAAACAGACCGACTCGCATACCTTTCTTGCGGGCCATCTGTATGGAAGTTTTGATAATCCTGGCCGTGCAGCCAAAGGCAACTACTATAATCTTCGCATCATCTATGAGATACTTCTCATAAAGAACATCCTTCTCCATGCGTTTATATTTCTTGAAAAGCTTCCAGTTGCGTGCGGTAAGCTCCCCTTCATCCAGATAAAGGCTTTTCAAATACTGGGCCTTCCGTCCCCTTGCCCCGGTGAGGGCCCACGGCTTCTTTATTTTGCGACCCCGGCAGCGGTGCAGATAAACAGGTTCTTTCATCTGCCCCAGGACTGCGTCACTTAAAACCATAACCGGTGTCCTGTATCTGTCAGCAATATCAAAGGACAGCATGGTCAGATCGTAGCTCTCCTGCACAGAATAAGGAGCCAGCACAAAGGTCCGGTAATCACCATGACCACCACCACGGGTAGCCTGAAAGTAGTCTCCCTGGGACGCACCTATCCCTCCTAATCCCGGACCGTTGCGGCACACGTTCACCACCACACAGGGGATTTCTGAACCGGCCATATAAGATATAGCCTCTTGCTTCAAAGATATGCCCGGGCTTGAAGAAGAGGTCAAGGCCCTTACCCCGGTCGCCGCTGCTCCCATGACCATGCTTATAGCCGCTATTTCGCTTTCCGCCTGAATAAATGTCCCACCTGCAGCAGGCATCTGGCTGGACATGAATTCCGGAATCTCATTTTGCGGAGTAATTGGATAGCCAGCATAGAAACGGCACCCCGCTTCGATAGCCCCCAGAGCGATGGCCTCGTTTCCCTTTACCAGTTTCCGATTAGCGATGACTTCTGTATCCCGCACTTTAACGCCAGACCTCGATAACCATATCCGGACACATTTCAGCACACAGTGCGCAACTGTTACACTTTTCAGGGGACGTCAGAGAAATCACGTGATATCCTTTCCTATTAATCTCCGTGCCCACTTTCAGGAGGTTTTTCGGACAGGCCAGAGTGCAAAGGGCACATCCCTTACATCTGTCTTTGTACAGGATTACTTTTTGCATTTCAGAATTGCCCTGCACAGGTCGTCCATAAAAAACAAAGGGTTGGTCTACCCGACTTTCTCCGCAACGGCCAAAAGACCTGCCAAATCATCGGCCTGATAAATTTCGTGACTGCTATCGGGAGGCAAAGTCTTCTTTAATAAACCAGACAGCACCTTTTTAGGGCCAACCTCAATGAATACGGAGATACCGTCGGCCAGCATCTTCCGCATTATTTCGTACCAGAGGACCGGATGGCATATCTGACGGGACATGATTCTACGGATTTCATCTGGCTGCTCGGCAAAATCCGCTGTAACATTAAACAGCATGGGAACGGCAGGGCTACGGAAGGTAATACCGTCCATGAAAACCTCATAATCATTGACCGCGTCTCTCAAAAGGGCACTATGCCATGGCCCGCTTACCTTCAGGGGAATAACTTTCCCTCCAGCTTCACTCACCTTTGCCGTTAGTTTTGCTAACGCCTCTCTCTGTCCCGTGACCACTATCTGTTCACGTGCATTGTGATTTGCAACACTGACTATTCCCGCTCCTTGAACCCCTTCCACTAATGCCTTTATAGCCTCTATGTCTAAACCAATGACCGCCATCATTCCACCGGGATTCTTTTCAGCCTCCCGCTGCATCAACCTACCCCTTTCAGCAACCAAACGAAATGTATCCATAAGACCGATAACACCCGCCGCGTAGAGCGCTGAATATTCTCCCAGACTATGCCCGACTACCAAATAGGGACTTAAACCCTCTTTCTGCAGCACCCTCAGGCATGCGAGATTGACGGCCGTAATGGCCGGCTGAACATTAGCTGTTTCGGTCAATCGCTCCAGGGGGCCATCAAAACAAAGGCTGGCAATATCAAGGCCGGTGACAGCAGCGGCAGCTTCAAAAATTTCCTTAACCTCCGGCCGCTTAATATAAATATCCTTCCCCATACCCACGTACTGAGACCCCTGGCCGGGAAATAAAAAAGCCGCCTTCTTCACAGGTTGGGCTCCTTTTCTATCTAGAAATGTGGGTGAAATCGAGTGCGGGAACGCTGTAAAAAACAGAATGGCGTTCTTCCCTTAACCTTCTGCTTCTTCTTCCTCCTCTTCTTCTGCTTCTACTTCCTCTTCTAACTCTTCTTGTTCCACATATTCCTTGTACTCGTCAGCACTGATTAGTTCATTATATTCTTTCAGGGAAGTCACTTTTACACGTATAAGCCAGCCGTCTTCGTAGGGGTCTTCATTAACTAGCTCTGGAGCATCGATTGCTTCTTCGTTAATTTCAATTACCTCTCCACTCAATGGCGCATACAGATCAGAAACGGATTCAGAACATTCAACGCTGCCAAATGGCTCATCTTTAATAATTTGTTCTCCTTCTTCGGGGAACTCAATATAAACGATGTCACCCAATTTACTCTGCGCATAATCAGTGATCCCTATGGTAATCTTCTTGCCCCCGTCGTGTCTAGCCCACATGTTCTCTTCGGTATACTTGAGGTCCTCCAAAATAAGCATAAATACCTCCAAGAAGGCCTGAGAAAATCATTGCTCAAGGATTTCTAATCTTTTGCCTCCTAAAAAACAAGGTGTAATAATAATGAAGTTTACCCCTTTTGCAAGACTTTTTTATTTCGAATTCCTTTACTTCGCGCCTTGTTTTCTCAGAAAATAAAAGAAACCTATCAGCACAGCAATCCCCAATAACAGGCTTATAAACTGACTGGTAGAAAGCATACCCCATACAGCTCCACGATAATCACCACGGTAATTTTCGATGAAAAACCGGGCCGCGGCATAGAGAAAAAGATAGGTCAGTGTGATCTGACCTTCAAACCTCTTCGCCCGACGTGTAAGAGCAAGGATGATAAAGATAATAAGCGCAGCCCCGGCCTCATAAAGTTGGGTAGGATGAAGGGGAATGTAAAGCGGCGCCAGGGAATCCGGATTGGTAAATGTAACTGCCCAGGGGACATTGGTAGGCTGACCATGGCAGCAACCGGCAAAGAAACAGCCGATGCGACCAAACACCAGGCCAAGGGCCAGAGATGGGGCCAGGATATCCATGGTTGTCCAGAGCGGCAACTTATTATGCCTTATATAAAAAACCGTAGCTACCACCGCCAGGATAACCCCGCCGTAAAAGACCAGGCCACCTTTCCATATCTTGAAAACCTCCAGCGGATCCGACATG
>CAYSYZ010000119.1:0-6441 GCA_964435205.1 uncultured Desulfovibrionales bacterium | reverse complement strand
GATGCGATCAGATCAGCCAATTTGCCGGGCTCTTCCACACTGTTCAGAATAGCGCCAATGTCTGATGAAAATACGCCCTTGATGGAGAACATCTTTTCGCTTTGTTCACGCACATTGCGCATAAGGGCTTCAATCCCAACGGAGATTTTTGCAGGTTCTTTCTCTTCGATGACCGCCAGTTTGGCCCTGTAAAAGGGCTTTGTTTGAACATAATTTAAGGTTTTCGCCCTTGAAAGGGCCTGCACGAGTATCTTCTGCCGGCCATCTGGCAGCTTAAGGGTGCGCATGACCATAACTACGACACCCATACTATACAGTCCATCCGGTGTTGGTTCGTCCTCCGTCTGGTCTTTCTGCGTTACCAGCGCAATAAGGCGCTCTTCTTCCAATGCCTTATTTACGGCATTGATCGAACTTTCCCGGCCTACGAAAAGCGGCAGTATCATCGAAGGTAAAACCACTATGTCGCGAATGGGCATCAGTGGCAATGTATCGGGGATCTTAATATCTTCCTGGTCTTTGGTGTCACCGAATCCAATCAGGCTCTCTTTAACGTCTACCATCAATTTCTCCAGATCAAATCGTTATACTGCATCATCTTAACAGAAAAACACATCAAGTCAAGCTGACGTAAAGGATGAACAACTATTCGTGGCTTGACATTTGCAAGACGTCCTTGCTATATTTACGCCGTGAAAAAAAATAACCGGACATCAAATGAAAATATCGTGCCTCTCAAGACAAAATTCATTTTCATCACCGGTGGCGTTTTATCTTCGCTGGGCAAAGGCCTGGCTGCAGCTTCCATAGGCGCTCTTCTTGAAAGTCGCGGGCTAAAGATTACCATTCAAAAATTGGATCCTTACATCAATGTCGATCCCGGCACCATGAATCCCTTTCAGCACGGCGAGGTTTTTGTTACGGATGATGGGGCAGAGACGGACCTTGACCTCGGTCATTACGAACGTTACACGCATGCCGTGCTTGGCCGCGACAACAATTTTACTACCGGGCGGATCTATTATTCAGTCATTAATAAGGAGCGTCGAGGCGACTATCTCGGGGGTACTGTACAGGTCATTCCACATGTTACTGATGAGATCAAGCAGTGCATATTAAAGTCTGCCAATGATGTGGATGTGGCTATTATCGAGATCGGTGGCACTGTGGGCGACATAGAGGGTCTGCCCTTTTTGGAGGCCATCCGGCAATTTAAGCAGGATGTCGGGAAGGAAAATGTACTTTATATACACCTTACTTTTGTTCCGTATATAAAGGCCGCCGGTGAGGTTAAGACCAAACCGACCCAGCACAGCGTGAAAGAACTGCGTGAGATAGGTATTCAGCCTGATATTCTCCTCTGCCGTACCGAGAAGTATTTAACGCAGGAAATTAAAACTAAGATAGCCCTTTTCTGTAATGTGGAAAAGGACGCAGTAATAACGGCCAAGGACGTGGAAAGCATATACGAAGTACCATGTGTTTTCCATAAAGAGGGCCTTGATGGTAAGATACTGGAGAAGCTGAATATCTGGACCGGAACCCCACGCTTAGAAGACTGGGAGGACCTGGTCTATCGTCTAAAACACCCGGAATTTACCGTGCGAATTGCCATAGTCGGTAAATATGTTGGCCTCAAAGAATCATACAAGAGCTTAAACGAGGCCCTGGTTCACGGCGGGCTGGCTAATCGGGCCGAAGTAGACCTGGTTTACATACTTTCGGATGAATTAAGTGAGAGCGATATTAAAAGTGCGCTGGCGAATGTAGACGGAATATTAGTTCCAGGGGGATTTGGCATGCGCGGCATAGAGGGCAAGATGACGGCCATACGTTATGCCCGGGAGAATAAAGTGCCCTTTTTTGGCATATGCCTTGGTATGCAGCTTGCGGTAGCGGAATTTGCCCGCAACGTCGCCGGTCTTTCCGGAGCGCACAGTACGGAATTCGATCCTCGAACTTCTTATCCGGTTATTTATTTGATGAAGGAATGGTATGATTTTCGTACCCAGCAGGTTCAGATCCGGGATGAAGAGAGTCAGAAGGGGGGCACCATGCGGCTTGGAGCCTATCCCTGCCGCCTGGTAAAGGATTCTTTAGCTTATGTGGCTTATCAGACAGAGGAGATTTTCGAGCGTCATCGCCACCGCTATGAATTCAACAACCTGTACCGAGAAGTCCTCGAAAAGAATGGCCTGAGGATAACTGGGCTTTCACCGGACGGAGAACTAGTGGAAATAGTAGAGGTTTCGGATCATCCATGGTTTTTAGCTTGTCAGTTTCACCCAGAATTCAAGTCCCGTCCCATGTCTCCCCATCCACTGTTTAGTGCGTTTATTAAGGCGGCGCTAGAGCAAAGGCAAGCAGTGGCTGAGGAACGAAGAAAAGCTGCCGGAGAATGATACCAGAGCTGAGTATCGGACCGATTAAGGTGGGAGGAACCAATCCTCCGTTGTTAATTGGGGGCCCCTGTGTTTTGGAGTCTGAAAAATCAGCTCTACATATAGCTGAGACCTTAAGGAAAACTACAGAACGATATGGGTTTTCTTATATATTTAAGGCATCCTATGATAAAGCGAACCGCACGTCGCTGAACTCCTATCGAGGACCTGGCCTGGAGAAGGGTCTGGAAATGCTGGCAAGGATCAAAGAAAGGACTGGCGTCTTGATTCTTTCCGATGTGCATAGTCGTGAGGAAGCACGGGTTGCCGCTCAGGTTCTGGATGTCCTTCAGATTCCGGCTTTTCTCTGCCGTCAGACAGACCTGCTAGTGGAAGCGGCAGCCACTATGAAGCCCTTAAACATTAAAAAAGGCCAATTTCTAGCCCCGTGGGACATATCTCAGGCAGTGGAAAAGGCAAGGTCTACCGGTAACCAGCGCATTTTGCTTACAGAGAGAGGGACTTCATTCGGTTATAACAATTTAGTTGTAGACATGCGGTCTCTGGTGATTATGCACGAATGTGGTTTGCCGGTGATATTTGACGGTACGCATAGTGTACAGCTTCCGGGGGGAAAGGGTTCATGCTCTGGTGGACAGAGGAAGTTTATAACCTATTTGTGTCGAGCTGCGGTGGCTGTTGGCGTGGAAGGTATATTTATAGAGGTTCATGAAGATCCCGACCGGGCCCGGTGCGACGGTCCTAATTCCTTGCCACTGGCTAAGATGGACGAACTATTGTCAGAGCTGATGCAGATCCATAATGTTATCATCCGACAAGCCTAGAACGAAGGATTTTTCTGCCAAGGCCAGAAAAGTCAGGATTCTGCTTTTGGACGTTGATGGTGTTTTGACCGATGGAAGGATTATTTATAATGACAACGGTGAAGAAATAAAGTCCTTCCATGTGCGAGATGGTTTGGGTATAAAGTTATTGCAAAAGTGCGGGGTAGAAGTTGCTCTCTTAACCAGTCGAATTTCTGAGGCCTTGCTCCATAGGTGCAGAGATATGAAAATTGAAACTGTATTGCAAGGTATGGAGCCCAAAATGGCGGCCTATGAATGGCTCCTAAATAAAAAAGGGTTGGTAGACAGTGAAGTGGCTTATGTTGGTGATGACTGGGTGGACATCCAGATACTAAAGCGTGTGGGATTGG
Source organism: uncultured Desulfovibrionales bacterium (assembly GCA_964435205.1). Lineage (GTDB taxonomy): Bacteria > Desulfobacterota > QYQD01 > QYQD01 > QYQD01 > CAYSYZ01. Next base: position 2,844 of record CAYSYZ010000119.1, on the reverse strand, counting down.
CCGTAGCTGTGAGAAATGCCGATGCAGCGGTAATGTCATTTGTTGACTACGTGACTCACCAGGATGGTGGCCAGGGGGCGGTACGCGAAGTATGCGAATTGATTTTGGAGGCAAAGGGCCTGAGGAAAAAAGCACTGGATGAGTATACACTTTAAAGATGCAAAAAAGGGGTTATCTTGATCAGAAAAAGGCGCCTGTGGCTGTTTTGGGCTACTACAGTCCTGGCGATAGGCATTTTCCTGATATGGCCCCGGACGCGGCATGGGCATTACCCCACCGATGTACACAAGTGGCTTTTTGACTCGAAGGAAAAGCTTGCCGATCTTATGATGGAGAACATAGAGTATACAAATAATCGAGACGGAAGGGATGAATGGGTATTGAATGCCAGCCTTGCCCGGTACACTAAGGAAGATAAGAAGGTCCACTTGGATACAGTGAGGACAAAATTTTTCTTAAAGAGTGGCAAAACGGTGATCGTATCTGGTGAAAATGCCACCTACGACACAAAAAGTAAGGAGATTAACCTTTGGCGCAACGTTTCAGCGGTAACCTCGGACGAAGAACATTTTTATACTAGTGCTATTACCTATAATGAGGAGAAGCGCCTTCTCAGCACACTAGAAGACGTTATCATCGTTGGATCAAAAATGGACCTGAAAGGTAAGGGTTTGACTTATGAACTGGCTACCGGTAATATGTCTATACCGGGGAACGTGCGGGTAGTTACGCAGAAAAAATTAAGATAATATAGGGCAGAGATGGAAGGCACTATCTTTAGAAAGTTTTGTATCCTCATTTTAATGCTGTTTGCTCAGGCTGTGGTTGCCTATGCAGGTGATACCTCTGACCGCAAGGGCACCCCTATCCGTATCCAGGCTTCCCGCTTGGATTCATATAATGAGGAAAAGAAAATTATCTTCAGTGGTGATGTGGTGGCTAAAAAGGCTGAAATGACTATCTATGCCGATCAGATGACCGTTTACTACCGCAAAACCGAGGGGAAAGACGCCGGTCAGGGGGGAGATGCGGAGGAAGTGGAAAAAATTTTTGCCAAGGGCCATGTCAGGATTGTGAAGAATAATCGGACGGCCACAGGTGATGATGCGGTTTACTATTCTGCCGAGCAGAATGTTATTTTGACTGGTAACCCCCGGGTTTGGGAAGGCAATAACATGGTTAAGGGTGACAAGATTACGATCTTTCTGGATGAAGACCGTAGCATAGTGGAAAGCCAAGAGGGGAACAGGGTTGAGGCTATAGTTTACCCGAAAAAATGAAAAGGTTAACACATGGGCGTTCTTATTGCTAACAATCTGGTTAAATCTTATCGCCAGCGTCGGGTAGTAGATCACGTCGGTATCAGAGTTGAATCTGGTTCAGTCATAGGGCTTCTCGGGCCGAATGGGGCAGGAAAAACCACAACATTTTACATGATTGCGGGCCTGATCAAACCAGACGAGGGGCAAGTAATTTTGAATGGAGAAGACCTCACTTCCCATCCAATGTATCAGAGGGCACGTCGAGGCATTACTTATTTGGCCCAGGAACCTTCCGTTTTTCGCAAGCTCACGGTTGAGGAAAATATCCTGGCTGTACTGGAGACAATGAAGCTAACCAAGGAAGAAAAGAATGCCCGCTTAAAGAATTTACTGGAGGAGCTAAAAATTGACCATCTGGCCAAGCACAAGGCCTATTCACTTTCAGGCGGGGAAAGGCGACGACTGGAAATACTGCGTACACTGGCCATTCAGCCGTCGTTTATTTTACTTGATGAGCCATTTGCCGGTATAGACCCTTTAGCCGTGCTGGATTTGCAGGCGATTGTGCGGCAGCTTAAGGAAAAAGGATTGGGTATACTTATTTCTGATCACAATGTGCGGGAAACATTGTCTACTTGCGACTGGGCGTATATCCTGACGGAGGGAAAGATCCTGGAAGCTGGAGATCCTAGTCACATTGCTGCAAGTGAAGTGGCTCGCAAGATCTATCTGGGGGAACAGTTTAAACTTTGAACTAGCAGGGATTGGTTGTGGTTTTACAGGTCAAGCAATATTTAAAACTTACGCAACAACTGGTGATGACGCCGCAACTGCAGCAGGCCATCAAGATGCTGCAGTTGTGCCGGCTTGAGCTTGTAGATACCCTTTACCAAGAACTGGAGATGAACCCGGTACTGGAAGAGGCTGTAGAAGAAGACGGGGAGCCTTCCCCGGTACTTTCTGAGACGGATTCAGACGACGGAAAGGTCATACAGGATGAACGTTTACCGGAGGTGGCGGATGGCCAACGGGCCATGGAGGAGATTAATTGGGAAGATTATGTTGATGAATATAATACCAGCTACCCGGCCTATTCGTTTGAGCAGAAGGAGCCGACCTCTTTTGAGGCCACGATAAGTCGAAAACCAACGCTTGCTTCGCACCTCATGTGGCAGTTGATTCTGTCACGTTTCACGGAAGAAGAAAGAAATATCGGCAACCTGATTATTGGCAACCTTGATACTGATGGTTATCTTAAGGCTTCCTTGGCGGAAATTGCAGTCACAGCGAATGTTTCTGAAGAATCCGTCCTGAAGGTGCTCAAAAAGATTCAGGAGTTTGATCCAGTTGGAGTTGCTGCGCGCGACCTTAAAGAATGCTTGTTAATCCAGTCACAACACCTGGGTCTGGGTGGCACATTAGTTGAGACAATCATTTCAAAATATCTTCATCAGTTAGAAGCCAGAAACTATCAGGCTATTGCCAGAGAGACGAAGTGCTCCCTAGATGATGTTCTAAAGGCCGTACAAGTGATAACCCGACTGGAACCAAAGCCCGGACGGGCCTACAGTGGTGAAGAACC
>CAYSYZ010000118.1:0-6538 GCA_964435205.1 uncultured Desulfovibrionales bacterium | reverse complement strand
GCATCCAGTGTGGTGACGTCTGCATCTATGGTAACGGTATTGGCCGCGCCACCGATTATGCTACCGGTGTTATCATACAACCACAACTTAAAAGTGCCATCCTGCACTACATCATAGAAAGACAAACCGGAGTCGATAGTCCCTACCTCTTCGCTACTGTCAGTGGAGGCATAGGTGCCTGTGACTGTTGTAAGGGGGGCCAGCCCGATACCCTGGCTATGTTGGCTGTTTACCTCTCTAATTAAAGATTCAGCCAGAGCATTCACTTTAGTCAAGACGTCAGGAATAATATCTTGTTTGACCGCAAGCCAGCCGCCCAATTTTCCCTCCTGCACATCGGCACTGGTCATCTCCAGTTTTGCGCCGGAGCTGCTGATCCAGTAAACCTTACCATTGCTCAGTTCCAGATTCCATGATTCATCGCTTTCTACCAGGATATTCCCGCTTTTCGATACAATAGTGTAAGCTCCGCTCCCTATCTCAAAATAAGTAACGTCCATAAGTTCCGACAGTTTCTGGACCAGGTAGTCGCGTTTGTCACTCAAATCATTGGCTGCCCTGCCACTGTCACCGATGGCCACAATCTGCACGTTGAGGTCAGCAATTGCGTCCGTGATGGCGTTAATTTCTTTAATCCCGGCGTCTAGGCTGACATCCATATCCGTGCTAAGTCGCATCAGCTCGCTATATAGACCCTGAAAATGATCGACTAACGATCTGGACTCCTCTATTAAAGTAGCTTTCTCGGCCTTACCGGTAGGGTTATTGGCTATGTCGTGCCAGGCTGCCCAGAATTGACTTAAAATTTTACTAAGCCCTTCTTCTGTAGTTTCATTAAAAAGTGTTTCCATAACCTTCATGTTTGATTTTTTGGCCTCAAAACCGGCCATAGTGGACGTCTTTTGACAGACCTTCATAGTCATAAACTTATCATAGTACCTAATTATGGCTTGTGCCTGGACACCGGTTCCGATCTGCCCCATGGTCTGGCCTATACCTGCCGGAGCGGGGTTATTCGCTTCCAGGGCCAAGGTCTGCCGGGAGTACCCCGGTGTATTGACATTGGCCACATTATGGCTGGTAACTTCAACCGCCATTTGCTGGGTAATAAGGGCTGTTTTGGCAATACTTAAGATAGTACTTAAACCGGCCACGTTTTATACCTCTCTGCTTAAGACACTAGCATTACACGAAGAGCGTCTATTCTTGCCTTGACGAGTATAGAAAGCAGAATTACCGCATGGCAATAGAATAGAAAGGGAATCTTCTATGCACTCCAAAGTTGCCTCAATGGATCTCTTGTTAATGCTATTACGCTCTCGAATGTCTTCCTTCAAGGCACCAAGAACGGACAGGTAATCCTTGATCACCTCTCTCTGTTCCTTACCAGCAACCTCCATCAATGAACTTATACTGATGTTCTCCGCATCATAACCATAGTCCCGGAGGAGTCCTGCCGCCGTATCTTTCAAGGTCTGCTCCACCACTTTTATTTTCAAGATTTCTGTTTCCTTGGCCTTACTTACCGCACATAGGTCCTCTATGGAAAGACCGTACAAGCACTCGCGCTCTTTATCCAGTAGTTCGAGCAGGTTCTGATAAAAACCAACCTCTTTTTCCAGGAGTTCAAATATCTCTTTGGGAAGGAGCAGCCTACGGTTACCGTTTTTGGGCGCCATTTTCTTCTGCTCCGCTTATGACGTTTTCTTTGCCACTTTCGTGGCTGATCAAACCGGGAGTTTCGCTCCTTTTAGAACTGGCGGCCTGCTCTGAAAACTTCTCATAAAGGCGCTGCGCCAACCCAATTCCCTTGCCTTCGGCTAGTTTACTGGCGACTTCCTGATCAAACATAGAAGTATACGTGTCTTCCCCTAAGCCTCCATGAAAGAGAGCTGCTTTGGGAATTGTATCACGCATCCTTTTTAACAACTGATAGACAAATAGGGCTTCAAACTGGGCGCACGCCGCCTTTAACCTCTCTTCTTTGATACGCTTATCGGCTGACTGGCCCAGGTTCTTGATTTTACCGTTTCCTGTAACTTGCGGAGGGGTGGAAATAATGTCAGTCATAGGCGAACTCCTTAAATGATCTCCAGGTCAGCCTGCAATGCCCCTGCAGTCCGCAAGGTTTGCAGGATGACAACCAGGTCACGTGGCGTAACTCCAATGGAATTAAGTGCTTTGACCACTTCCCCAATGCTAGCCCCTTCCGGGAGTACAACCAATTTATTACCTTCCTCTTGCACGGACACTTCTGACTCAGGTGTAACTTTTGTCTCTCCTTTGGACAGAGGTAGTGGCTGAGAGACCGCCTGTCTTTCCTTGATCTGGATACTGAGGTTCCCGTGGGCTATGGCTACTGAGGATACCCGCACCTTTTCACCCATCACCACCGTACCGGTTCTCTCGTTCAAGACAACCTTGGCCGCAACGTCCGGTATGACCTCAACCATTTCCAGTTGAGCCATATGTTTGACTACATCTCCGGAGAAGGCCTCCGGCACCGTAACCTTCACCGTATCCGCATCCACCGGTTCGGCAATAAGCATTACCGTCTGTTTGTTAATAGCCGCACTCATCCTGGTTACCGTGGTGAAATCAGGGCGATAAAGGCTGATGGTTATCTCTTTGTTCGCATTAAGGGCATACGGAACCTCTCTTTCCACTGTGGCCCCTCCTGGTATCATACCCACAGTAGGATGATTCTTTTGCACTCCACCCCCGGCTTCACCGCCCACGGCAAATCCGCCTACAGACACCGGTCCCTGGGCAAGGGCATAAATCTGGCCATCAACCCCTCTAAGGGACGTCAAAAGCAAGGTCCCCCCCTGGAGGCTCTTAGCATCTCCCAGCGAAGATACAAGTATGTCCAGCTTGCTCCCGGCCTTAGCAAAAGGTAGCAACTGTGCCGTAACCATTACCGTAGCCACATTTTTTACCTTTACATCTTTGGCCGATACATGCACACCCATGCGTTCAAGCATGTTGACCGTGGACTGAACCGTAAACTTGGTCTGGTCGCTATCACCACTACCGTTCAGCCCGACTATGAGTCCGTATCCGACCAGTTGATTGGTACGCACTCCCTTGAAAAAAGCGATATCCTTGATCCGTACCGCTAAAGCTGATCCGGCAAGATATACGAATGAGAATAGCGTTATAAGAGTAGCCAGAAGAATCCGTTGCAGGTGGTTCATGGACGACCTCTTATTTAATTTCAAAGGCTTGTACTTCATACGGGCTTTGAGCTTTTAGCTTTGAGCCTTGAGCTTCCTATTCCTATAACGGCCAGATATAATCCAGTATCCGTGCCAGCCAGCCCGGGCTTTGTTTTTCACTCAAAACACCTCGTCCGTTGTATTCGATATGCGCATCGGCAACATAAGACGATAAAATGCTATTATCGGCGGCCACATCTTCCGGGCGGATAATTCCGGTCAGTATTATGTGTTGTGTCTCGTTATTGACCCGGATCTCTCTGAATCCACGAATGGCCAGATTTCCATTCGGCAGGACTTTAACCACACGGCAGGATATGGAAGCGGTCACCGTTGACTTCCGCGTAGTGGATCCTGACCCATCGAAACTATTTGCAATGCTGCCATCGATCATGCTGCTTGCACTGAACCTGCTGTTCTTGTCCTCTAATGCTTTCTCATAGCCGAGCAAGGCTGATATGCCACCTTTTACACTGCTGCTCCGGCCGGTTTTGGTAGTTGCATCTTTGGAGGCATTCGATGTTTCCACCACATTAACGGTAACAACATCACCCACATTACGCGCCCGGAAGTCGCCAAAAAGTTTTATCGGCATATTCTGCGCGTAAATAGCCCCTTCAAGTCTATGGATTTCCGGCTCAGGGAACGACGTCTCCGGCACCAAAGGCATCATCGACCTATTTTCAGGCATAATGCTGGCACAACCAGTCACAAGTAAACCCACAAAAAACACCATGGTCATGATTCGCCCCAAGCTATTCATGCAACTTAACCTCCGCAATTACAGGTCCACCTTCACCGTTGACGCATCTACAACCCGGGCATAGATATCTTTTTTACTTTTGCTATTGCACACCCGGATCATCTCGCCTTCTATGCCTGCTTCCATAGCTTTTCCCCAGGCCGTAATTAAGAAGTTTTCGGTTTCTGCCACTATCGTCACCCGGTCTCCCCTTTTTATAACAGGTGTGGGCTCCATCATGTCCTTTTTAAGGATTTCTCCAGCTCGCAAAGAACTCACCAGTCTCTTTCCGACCACTTCTCCCACGTCATGCAAGGGCGCCCCGCCAGTACGGGATATAATCCGCCGTACCACGCACAAATCGTCCTTCTGTATGATGTCATGCCTGCGCATGGGGCGAACAGTACACGCAACATTGTCGTAAACGTCAATGTGCCCGGAGATACGCGTTCTTCTTGCCTCTCGCCCATCAACCCGGAAAACCACTCTTAATGTCACATCCCCTATGTATGAACCATTAGCCGGTGGCATCACTTCAAACGTAAATTTTCTGCCAGGCAGGGATATGTCATCACCCGTACGAATGCCCGAGATCACCACGTCCTCTTTAGGCCAGGGCACGTGCGCATAGATAAAATCCTTGTAAATAGACTCGATACACTCCTTGTCAATAATACTAGTGGTAACTTCTTCTGCCTTCATGCCAGCAAAGGCACAGGGTCCCTGAGTCATGCCCACCAGCATGAAGAAAGAGGCTGCAAAGATAGCCGTCGTTGCTAATTTTCTTGTGCTCATGGTCTCACCAAACCTATCGTTTGATGTTATTGGCCAGTTCAAGCATGTGGTCTGCTGTCTGTATGGCCTTGGAATTGACCTCGTAGGCCCGCTGGGTAACGATCATGCCGACCATTTCTTCGACCACATCCACGTTCGACATCTCCAGAAATCCCTGGGCTATGGTCCCAAAACCTTGTGCCCCTGGATTTCCCTGAATGGCCTCGCCCGAAGCCTCCGTCGGCCGAAGAAGATTACGCCCCGTGCTAAATAAACCAGCAGGGTTCGGAAAACTATACAAAACTGTCTGTACGGAGCCCAGCTCAGTGCCATCCGAGGCCGAAGCCACTAGACGGCCGCCCGAATCGATAGAAACCGTGGTAGTCCCTGTAGGTATTGCAAACTCTGGCTGCAAACGGTCACCGTCAGAGGTTACAATGTAGCCATCCTTGTCCAGCTTGAAAGCACCGGCGCGGGTGTAGAGTTCTTCCTCATTGCTGAGCACCTTGAAGAACCCCTTGCCTTCGATGGCCCAATCCAGGTCGTTTTTGGTCTGATTATAATCGCCCTGCATAAACATTTTTTGCACAGCTACCGGTCGGCAGCCCATACCAACCTGGATACCGGTGGGAACCGCTCCCCCAGTAGCAGTCGTCGCCCCGGCCATGCGCAGGGTCTGATAAAGCAGATCCTGGAAATCTGCCCGGCTCTTCTTAAAACCGGTTGTATTAACGTTAGCCAGATTGTTGGCAATAACATCCAGCTGAAGTTGCTGTGATGCCATACCGGAAGCTGCTGTCCACATACCTCGTAGCATAGTGCCACCTCCCCTACGTGCTCAGGGTGTTATTTTTACGTCAATCTTCCAACATCATTAATCAGACGTGTATCAATTTCGTCAAAAAATTGGATGATCTTCTGATAAGACTCGTAACTCCGCTGTAGCTGAATCATCTTAACCATCTCTTCCATTACGTTAATATTGGACTGCTCCAGATAACGCTGCCGGAGTTTAGCATCTTCGGCCGGCAATTCGGCTGCCCCGGCACCCTTTAAACAATAGAGCGATCCGCCAACCTTTTCCAGCGCGGACGGATCATCGAAGTTAACTATCGCGAGTTTATTCACTTCGGCCATCATTCCATCTCCGGCCTGATCCAGAGAAATCCCTCCATCATCGTTAATCTCAATGTTAACTCCGTCTAAAGTTATCTGCCCGCCCTGCCCGACCACTGGATAACCCTGTGAGGTAACCAGTACGTTCTCGTTATTCAGAGAAAAATTCCCGTTTCTCGTGTACCGGATCCCCTCAGGCGTCTCCACCTTGAAGAAGCCGGGACCGACCAGGGCTACATCCAGGTGATTACCGGTAAATTTAACATCACCCGGGCTAAAATCGGTATATACCTTCTCTGATTTAGCCCTTTCCATGCGCCCATCATATGCCCTAATCAGCACCTCATTGAAGGATATACCATCTTTTTTGAAGCCACAGGTGTTAATATTGGCTAAATTGTTTGCTATCATGTCCATCCTTTTTTCCAAAAGGAGGCAACTTTCAACCGTATCCGACCGAGATATAGCTTCCATATGTCCTTCCTGATAAAGGTTGCTTGTTTCTGTGTCGTACTTTTCTCTTAGCAATACTTGTGCCGCAACCACCTTTACGGCATAACTACCTGTTAATACTATAAGTTCATGAATCGTATTTGCTGTATTTTGCCCTGAGGAGGCATTTGCGGCTGGAACTTGTAGGCAAATTTTACCTACTGTGAATCTTCTGCCGCCCTGGAATCGCCATAAA
>CAYSYZ010000117.1:0-6761 GCA_964435205.1 uncultured Desulfovibrionales bacterium | reverse complement strand
ATTTCTACCCGGACCTTCCCAAAGGGTATCAGATCTCACAGTATGAGTTTCCTATTGCCGAACACGGCTACCTCGAGATAAACCTGAATGGTCAAACTAAACGCGTTGGTATCACGCGCATCCATATGGAAGAGGACGCGGGCAAGTTGATCCATGATGACATTGCACCCGTAAGTTATGTTGACCTTAATCGAACCGGGGTTCCGCTGATAGAAATTGTCAGTGAACCTGACATCCGGAGTCCCGAGGAAGCGGTAGAATATCTTAAGACCTTGCGCAATATACTGCGTTACCTGGAAATCTGTGATGGGAATATGGAGGAGGGTAGCTTCCGCTGTGATGCCAATGTGTCCTTACGTCCAGAACGTTCGGAAACCTTTGGTATAAGGACTGAGCTTAAGAACATGAATTCGTTCCGTCACGTGCAAAAGGCGCTGGAGTACGAAATCCGCCGCCAGACGGCATTACTTCTGGACGGAAAGCAAGTGGTACAGGAGACGCGCCTTTGGGATGACGCCAAAAGTGTTACCGTTTCCATGCGGGGCAAGGAAGAGGCACACGATTACCGCTACTTCCCGGATCCGGATCTGGTGCCTTTAATCATCCACGAAAAATGGGTAGAAGATGTACGCCTGAGTCTTCCGGAACTCCCAGACGCCAAGCAACGCCGCTTCGTGGAAGATTACGGACTACCCCCCTATGATGCCGGAGTGCTTACTACCTCCAAAGCCCTGGCTAATTACTTTGAAGAATGTGTCAGTCTTTACAATAAGCCAAAGATTGTAAGCAACTGGATAATGTCTGAGCTGCTAAGAGAGCTGAAACGCGACGAGCGGGAGATCGAAGAATGTCCGGTAACACCCGGGCATCTAATCGAGATGTTAAAAATGATTGATAGCGGTGTGGTCAGCGGTAAGATTGCCAAAACGATCTTTGAGGAAATGTATGCTACGGGAAAGCATCCAGAGGCCATTGTGAAAGAAAAAGGCCTGGTGCAGATAACAGACGTGGGAGAACTGGAAAAACTGATCCAGGCAGTACTCGCTGCCAATCCGGATCAGGTGGAAAGCTATAAGAAAGGCAAAGAAAAACTCTTTGGCTTCTTCGTCGGTGAGATAATGAAAGAAACCAGGGGCAAGGCCAATCCCAAACTGGTAAATGAAATCTTGGCCAGGATGCTGCGTTCATAAAAGAGGGTCATCATGACAGAGATTAAAACCATAGCCTGGGAAGACGGCCGGGTCGTGATGATCGATCAGCGTAAGCTGCCGCAGAGGGAAGTTTATGTGACCTGCCGCAATTACAGGCAGGTCATTGCCGCTATCAAAAAGATGGTTATCCGCGGGGCTCCGGCCATAGGTATTGCTGCCGCTATGGGATTGGCTTTGGGTGCAATAAGCCTCAGGCAAAAAAGCCGCAAGCACTTCGAACAGAAATGGGACGTAATGTGCCGGCAAATGGCTGCTGCCAGGCCCACAGCGGTAAATCTTTTTTGGGCCGTTGAACGCCTGAAAAGCATATTGGAGCGGGAATCTGCCGCTTCGCCTGCTGAACTGGCGGAATTGCTCCACAAAGAGGCAGAGGCGATATTGACCGAGGATATAGTCGCCAATCGCCGTATGGGGGCATTTGGCCAGAGACTGCTCGCCGATGGTGATATAGTTCTTACGCATTGTAATGCCGGCGCACTGGCTACTGGTGGCTATGGTACTGCCTTAGGGGTAATCCGGGCGGCTCAAGAAGCCGGAAAGAAGATATCCGTCTTCGCAGACGAGACGCGCCCTTTTCTCCAGGGAGCAAGACTTACGGCCTGGGAGTTGCAGAAATGCGGTATTCCCGTAACTTTGATCAGTGATAATGCTGCCGGCTATCTCTTGAGGATGGGCAAAATCAATGCTATCATTGTCGGTGCCGACCGGATTGCTGCTAACGGAGATGTGGCTAACAAAATTGGCACTTATTCTCTGGCTGTACTGGCCAGGGAAAATGGTGTTCCTTTTTATGTCGCAGCCCCTGAATCGACTATTGACCGCAGCATATCCGAAGGCTATAAAATACCTATAGAAGAGCGCGCGTCAGACGAGGTGACCCACTGCGGCGGTCGAAGAATAGCTCCGAAAGGGGTCTCTGCCCTTAACCTGGCCTTTGATGTCACGCCCAGTGCCTATGTCACGGCTATTATTACTGACAAGGGGATATTCAGGGGACCGTATGAGCAAACCTTGAAGATAGCTCATAGTTGATAGCTCATGGCTGAGGATGAGGACAGATTTTCGTTTGAGGATTTGGAAGTTTGGCAGGAGGCTGTAGTTTTTGCTGATCAGTGCCTTGATATAACTGAAAAGATCGAAACAGACAGAAAACATTACCGAGTTATTGAGCAATTGGAAAGTGCCGCCACTTCCACGGCTTTAAACATAGCCGAAGGTAAGGGCCGGTTTTCGAAGAAAGAATTCGTCCAGTTTCTTTATATCGCCAGAGGATCCTTGTTCGAGACCATCACGCTTCTGGAAATATTTCGTCGACGGAACTGGATAAGAGATCCTGAATTTGTGGAGCTAAAAAAGAATGCGCTCCAACTTGGGAAAAGAATCAGCTCGCTGATCAAGTCCATAAAAGGTCTGTAGGCATTGCCATGAACTATGAACTATGTGCCACGAGCTATGAGCTATGAGCTACGAACAATAACAAAGGAGCAACCCCAATGGTTCAGAAGGCAGAAAAGATATGGCTAGACGGAAGGTTTGTCAACTGGGATGAGGCCAACGTTCATATCCTCACCCATACCCTGCATTACGGTCTGGGGGTATTCGAAGGTATCCGCTGCTATGAATGCCTTGATAGTTCTTCGGCGGTATTTTGCCTGGATGAACATGTCGAACGGCTTTTTGACTCTGCGCATATCATCCAGATCAAGATACCGTTTTCACGAAGTGAAATTGCGCAAGCCATCAAGGATACATTAAAGGTCAATCACCAAAAAGAGGCTTACATCCGCCCCCTCGTTTTTATCGGTGACGGCGCAATGGGTGTCCATCCTAAAGATAACCCTATACGGGTAGCTATTATAACCTGGCCATGGGGCGCCTACCTTGGTGATGAGGGATTGGCCAAAGGCATCCGCATGAAGATCTCCTCCTTTAGCCGCCATCACGTGAATATCATGATGACCAAGACCAAAACTGTTGGCAATTACGTCAATTCTGTCCTGGCCAAAAGAGAGGCCACTGGAGACGGCTACGACGAGGCTATTCTCCTGGATCCAGAAGGCTATGTCTCTGAGGCCAGCGGTGAAAATATCTTTATTGTCAAGCGTGGCGTGATTAAGACGCCGCCCCTAACCGGCATACTGCCTGGCATTACGCGCCGCTGCGTCCTTACCATCGCCCGTGACCGGGGGATTCCCGTGGTCGAGGAGCGTTTCTCACGTGATGAGCTTTATATCGCTGACGAAGCATTTCTTTCCGGCACCGCTGCCGAACTAACGCCCATCCGTGAGGTTGACAATCGCACTATCGGGCAGGGTTCCCCGGGACCAATAACTCAGGCTATACGCTCTGTTTTTTTTGACGCCGTCCACGGCAAAAGCGAAAAGTATAAGCACTGGCTATCTTATATAAGTGAGAAGTAAAAGGGTAAGGAGTGACTACGAGTAATCTGTAACGAGGAATGTGTGAAGTTAAAAAAATAAACAGCCACAAAGACCTGGATGTTTGGAAGAAAAGCATTGATCTAGTTGATGCAGTATATAAGGCTACCAAAGCTTTCCCAGATGAGGAACTTTATGGCTTAACGAACCAGATGAAAAGGTCGGCAGTCTCTGTTCCCTCAAATATTGCAGAAGGCGCGGCAAGAAGTTCTGAAAAGGAGTTTGTCCAATTTTTGTATATAGCTTTGGGATCGATATCGGAGCTTGAAACACAGCTTATAATCGCAAATAGATTGGGTTATTTGAATGATAGGGGTGACTTGTTAAAAGAGATAGAAACTATCCACAAAATGTTATTGGGCTTAATAAAATACCTAAAGACCAAACTCACTACCCATCACTGATCACCCATTACTGATCAGCACCGCATCAAATATCGCCTGTGCGTCCTGTACTGCAACCGATTCGGACGGTAAATCCAGGAAGGACCGTTTCTTTAATTCATAGGTCATTATAAGCGTGTCCTGTCTTATTATCCCCCCCAGAACCAGGCCCGATCTGGTTATCTCTTCCTTTAGCACGGGATCTAAGTCGTCTGAAGCACGATTAACGATAAGAATCTTCCGGCCGACCTCGAGATTAAGATGCGCAGTGAGATCAGCAATGCGTCTGGCGGTCATTATGCCGCGTGGGCCAGGATCGGACACAGAAAGCAATAGATCAATCTGCCGCAGGTTGAGACGGCTTAAATGCTCCATGCCGGCCTCGTTATCCACTATAACAATCCGGTAGTTCCTGGCGAGCAGCTCGAGATATTTGGCCAGCAGATTATTAGCGGCACAATAGCATCCGGGACCCTCCGGTTGGCCCATGACCAGGAGATCAAAGTTCCTGGACTCGATCAGGGCTTCTTGCATCTTGTATTCGATGTAAGTCTCTTTAGGCATTGCAGTTGGAACAGCAGTCTTCATCTCATCCCTTACCTGTCCCAACGTGTACGCCACCTTAAGACCGAGCAATTCGTTAAGGTTGGCATTGGCATCGGCATCCACTGCCAATACCGGCACGAGGCCTTTCACTAATAGGTACCTGATCAAGAGAGCCGAGACCGTGGTTTTGCCGGTCCCTCCCTTGCCCGCCATTGCTATGACCAAAGGCCGTGGTTTATCCATTATACGTATTTCCAGCACTCTATTCGCTCCCATACCGAAGGGAAAAGCTGGTGATCAGTGTGGGGAAGAAAAAGAGAGGATATGTAGTGTTCCATAAAGCGGGGGTTTTCGCTCAACTCAAAGTTTGTCATCATGTTGGTCACCGCTCTGCGCTCCTCCAGAACGTCAGCCGAACAAATGGCGGCTTTTGCCCCGAGGAGCGAACCATTACCCACAAAATAGAAACGATCCCGGGGCAGATCAGGCAGCAGGCCGATGGTGATAGCCTTTTCGATATCCAGAAAACTGCCAAAGGCGCCGGCAATCAAGACGCGCTCTATATCGGAAATGGCTAAGCCTACCGCCTCGGTGAGGGTTAGATAACCGGCAAACATGGCCCCCTTGGCGCGAATAAGATTTTCTATGTCCACCTCGGTAAGGACTATATCTTCTCCGGTGGCCGTATTTTCAGCGCGGACAATCAGATATTCGTAGCCGTGGCGGCCCTTACGGATGCGATCGGCGCAAAGGGCACGGCTGAACTTGCCCTGTTGATCAATTATGCATCCTTCCATAAGGCTGGCCACCAGGCTGATCAGCCCGGAACCACAAATCCCCTTCGGCTGGGCCATGCCAATGGTTACTACCATGGGCTCGCAGGTTTCAGGATGTACGTGCACGGCTTCGATCGCGCCAGGCATGGCCCGGAGGCCGTGCTTGATGCCGCCTCCTTCGAAGGCCGGGCCTGCTGAACAGGAGGCACATACGAGCCATTCCCGGTTCCCGAGTACGATTTCACCATTAGTCCCGATGTCTATGTACAGGGTAAGCTCCTGCCTTTCAAACACCCGGGAAGCGATCACCCCGGCTACAATATCTCCGCCTACGTAGCTGGCGACGGAAGGAAACACATCTAAAAAAACATGGTACGGTACATCCAGGCCTACTTCCCGGGCTCGAAGGCGGGGATAGGACCTGGCCACCGGTGTATAGGGCGCCTCACGCAGGTACTTGGGATCCAGGCCCAGCATCAGATGGCTCATGGTGGTGTTGCCGGCGGCTGAGGTGTAGTAGATACTTTCCCTGGATACACCGGCTTTATCAACTAATTCCTGGATCAGGGAGTTCAATCTTTCCGCCACCCTGGTCTGGAGAACCTTGAGACCGTCTCCCTTTTGAGAAAAAACAATGCGGGATATCACATCTTCTCCAAAGCCTATCTGTGGGTTGTAATCTGAGGCTTCGGCGACCACTTCTCCACTATTTAAGTCAATCAGATAGGTGCAAAGGGTCGTAGTGCCAACATCTATGGCCACCGCATAATCCTTGGTCCGGGTATCTCCAGATTCTATTTCGATAATGAGGGCTGGCCACGGTGGGTCGTAACGAATGGCAACCGTGACCGCCCAATTCTGCGCCCTCAAGACACGGGGTAATTTGGCAATAAGAGATGGATCGATCTCGATATCCTGCAAGGCAAAGCCGACCTTCAGCCCTCGTTTTAGGCGGGACAAATCGCTTATATTGTCACGGGAGGTTGGAGGGGCAAGTTGCAGGAACTTCTTTTGTACTACCGGCGAAAACGGCCTTGAAATAAGCAACCCTTCGCGACTGGCATCCCTGGCCATGGAGATTCCTGCCGGAGGAATCGCACGTGCCAGGGCACCTCGATCCAGTTTCGAGACCACAGGTATCGTTACTTCCACATCATCATGGATAAAGGTTTTGCACGCCTGCCAGTAACCGGCTTCGTCCTTTTCGCCAACGATGTTACCGTCTTCTATTTTGACCTTGCACCGGCCGCAAACTCCAGCCCCGCCGCAAGATGCGTTTATGTGCACACCGGCCATCATGGCTGCTTTAAGCAAGTTTTCCCCGGCGTTAACTGATATTTCCCTGTTATCCGGCAAAAAACGGATGCGTTTCTTTTCCATGCCTCTTTTCCGCGGGTATTTATATAG
>CAYSYZ010000116.1:0-6851 GCA_964435205.1 uncultured Desulfovibrionales bacterium | reverse complement strand
ATACCGACATTTCTAAATTGGCTTTACAGAGCTTCCGTTTAAGCTTGACATGGCAAGTTTTTTATATATATTTGACAAGTTATGCATTTTTATGCGGTTTTTTGAATTAAAAGAAGAATAATCATACCTAAATATAAGGGTTAGGCTTTGAAGATAAAAGTAAAAGACATCCCGGCCGAAGGTCTAACCCAGCATCTTGAATTCGGAGGAGAAATCCTGAACGAGGCCGTTCAGGTGTGCGAACCGATTATCATTAATATAGAGATTGAGCAGGCCGGGAGCAATGTCCGGGTTAAGGGTGATGTGAAAGGCAGGTTATTGTTAAGCTGTAGTCGCTGTCTGGACGATTTTGAATGGGAAGTGGCGGATAAATTTGACTGTGTGTTGATGCTACCTCTGGGCGAAAAGGGTTATCCAGAGGTGGAACTTTCTCCTGAGGACTTAGATGTTTCTTTTTTTGACGGGGAAACAGTTGACGTTGCACAAATTGCGGTGGAGCAGATATTTTTGCAGATGCCCATTAAGCCCCTCTGCAATCCAGAGTGTAAGGGATTATGTCCACGTTGTGGGGCCAATCTAAATCTTGAGTCATGTCGCTGCCCATCAGAGGCAGTTTCCTCACCATTTGAGGCGTTGAGAAAAATAAAGCTTACAAGTTGATTTAAAAAAGGAGCGTTGAGTATGGGACTACCCAAAAGAAGACATTCAAGATCGAGAAGAGGAAAGCGTCGATCGCAGCAAGGGTTGACTTTGCCCAATCCTTCACCCTGCCCGCAGTGCCACGAGCCAAAGTTGCCACACCGTGTCTGCCCTCACTGTGGCACGTATAATGGTCGAAGCGTAATCGAAGTAACCACATAATTATGATAAAAATAGCCGTTGATGCCATGGGGGGTGATCATGCCCCCACAGTAATTATAGAAGGGGCTGCTCAGGCTATAAAAGAGGTGCCCCTTTCTATCATTCTGGTTGGCAGAGAAGACATATTAAACGAAGAAATCGACCGTCTTCAGGCTAGATCAAATCATTTCACCATCCAAAATGCCACCGAAGTGGTGGGCATGGGAGAATCACCTTCTGATGCGTTGAAAAAGAAGAAAGACTCTTCTATCCGTGTAGCATTCGAACTGGTGCGTCAGGGCATGGCAAACGCGGCGGTCAGCGCGGGAAATTCCGGTGCAACGCTGGCCACAGCAAGTTTTGTACTGGGACGGTTGCAGGGTGTAGAGCGTCCAGCCATTGCCGGTGTCCTGCCTACACTGAAAGGGCCAACGGTAATGATTGACGCTGGAGCTAACGTAGATTGTCGGCCCCATCACCTGCTCCAGTTTGGCATAATGGGTGCGGTGTTTTCTCAGGACATCCTGGGGGTAGCCAAGCCACGTGTGGGTCTGATGAGTATAGGAGAAGAAGGGGTAAAAGGAAACCTGGTTGTACGGAAAGCATACGAGCTTTTTTCCCGGAGTTCGCTCAACTTCATAGGCAACGTTGAGGGAAGGGACGTATTCAGGGGAGATGTGGACGTTATAGTTTGCGATGGCTTCGTAGGTAATGTTTCCCTGAAATTAAGCGAGGGGCTGGCCGAAGTGGTTGGTCTTATGCTCGAAGCCGAGATTCGAAAGAGCTTCTCCGCAAAAATAGGTTATTTGCTGTCGAGAAATGCCTTCCGGAGATTTAAAAAGAAGGTGGATTATGCGGAGTATGGAGGAGCTCCTCTTCTAGGTATAAATGGCATCGGCATTATCGCGCATGGCAGGTCCTGTTCGCGAGCCATCAAAAACGCTATCCTGGTCTCGGCCGGGTTCGTATCAAAGAAACTAAACGAACATGTCCTTTGCAGTTTAAGAAATAACGAAGACCTGCAGGCACTGGGTAAACGGCAGGTCTTGTCTAACGCACACTAATGATGTGTAAGGAGAACTCGCTTGGTGCGTACAGTTATTGTCGGCACAGGCTGTCACTTGCCGACCAGGGTATTGACTAATCAAGATCTGGAAAAGTTGGTCGATACCTCTGACGAATGGATTACCACCCGTTCCGGGATAAAGGAACGCCGGATTTCCTCTAAAGATGAGACCACTTCATTTCTGGGCACTGAGGCCTCCAAGAAGGCCCTAGAGATGGCTCAGATTGAGGCCGCGGAACTGGACTTAATCATCGTTTCTACCTTGACCCCGGACATGCTAATGCCTTCAGCGGCGTGTCTGATACAGAAAAACCTGGGTGCAGAGAAGGCGGCGGCTTTTGACCTGTCTGCAGCATGCTCTGGTTTTCTGTACGGGCTGGCTATAGCAGACAATTTTGTCAGGAACAATACCAGTATGAAGATATTGGTTATAGCGGCCGAGGTTCTTTCATGTCGCGTGAATTGGAAAGATAGAAACACGTGCGTGCTTTTTGGAGATGGAGCCGGAGCAGTTGTGGTAACCGGTCGAAATGGTAAGCGCGGCATACTGTCCAATCACCTTTATGCAGACGGTACGCTTTGGAAGCTTTTGCACATTCCCGGGGGCGGCTGCTTAACGCCACCCTCCCGACATATGCTTGATAATGGCATGCAGTACATTCACATGGAGGGAAGGGATGTATTCAAGCTGGCAGTACGGGCTATGGAGGACTCGGCGCGGGAGGCTTTGAAATTTAACAAATTATCCCCGGAGGATATAGACCTTTTTATTCCGCATCAGGCTAATATGAGGATCATTAACAGCATTGCCGAGCGCCTGCGAATACCAGAAGAAAAAGTCTATGTCAATATTCATAAGTATGGCAATACGTCAGCGGCTACTATTCCTATTGCTTTGGATGAGGCCAACCGTGAAGGGCGAATCAAAAAGGGAGACCTGATATTACTAAGTGCTTTCGGCGGTGGTTTTACCTGGGCAGCCTCGTTGATTAATTGGTGAGAAACTACAAACAGTAAGAAAGGTGCGGATACCTATGGATTACTCTCTGAGCGATGAGCAAAAAATGATCGTAGATTTGGCTCGAAGGATAGCTGAAGAAAAAGTCGTACCCGTACGTGCTGAACTGGACGAAAAGGAAGAATTCCCGTGGGATATCATGAGAGAGCTTGCCCGGTCGGATCTCTTCGGTGTATATATCCCCGAAAAGTATGGTGGATTTGGCGGCGGGTGTTTGGAAAATTGCCTGGCTGTGGAACAACTTGGGCGCGTGTGAATTGGTGTGGCCACGACTTTTGCAGCCAGTGGGCTGGGGGCTTATCCAATCCTCTTACACGGTAGCGAAGAGCAGAAAGGAAGATATTTGCCAGATATTGCCAGTGGACGAAAATTGGCCGCCTTTGGGTTGACAGAAGCAGGTGCGGGAAGCGATGCCGGTGGCATACGCACCACAGCGGTCAAAGATGGCGAGGAATATATTCTGAATGGCACAAAACAATGGATAACTAATGGTGGCGAAGCTGATATCTATACCGTAATTGTCATAACTGACCGAAACAAGGGGGCGCGGGGGGCGAGTGCCTTTATTGTGGAGAAGGGCGATCCGGGCTTTAGTTTCGGGAAGAAAGAAAGGAAGATGGGACTCCGTGCCTCATCCACACGAGAACTGGTATTTGATAACTGCCGCATTCCGGAAAACCGGCTCATCGGCCGGGAAGGCATGGGTTTTATAGTGGCTATGAAGACCCTTGACCTGTCCAGACCGGGTATTGGAGCTCTGGCCGTTGGTTTATCTCAGGGAGCGCTAGATGCCGCCGTGGAGTACGCCAAAGAGCGTGTACAGTTCGGTCATCCGATAATCTCATTTCAGGCCATACAACATATGCTGGCCGATATGGCTACTCAAACCGAAGCTGCCCGTGCCTTAGTCTATGCCGTAGCCAGATATATAGACAGTAACCCAAAGGATATAAGCAAGGTTTCGGCTATGGCCAAGCTTTTTCCGAGCGACGTGGCCATGAAAGTAACAACTGATGCCGTGCAGGTCTTTGGTGGCTATGGTTACATGAAAGATTATCCTGTGGAGAAGATGATGCGTGACGCCAAGATTCTACAGATCTATGAAGGGACCAATCAGATCCAGCGAAACGTTATTGGTCAAGCCCTGAATAAGGAGTATAGCCGCACAAAGTAGGCGAAGCGCGCTGTATCCCGGACGGAAATACTGACAAGGAATTGCGTAAATGGATATCGTCGTCTGTATAAAACAGGTTCCTAATTCGGCCCACGTCCGAATTGATCCCGAGACCAAGGCCTTAATGCGGGAGGGAGTAGAAAGCATAGTTAACCCTTATGATATGCATGCCCTTGAGGCCGGATTAAGTCTTAAAGAACAATATGGAGGGAAGGTAACGGTACTGACCATGGGTCCGCCACAGGCTGAAGAGGCATTGAGAGAAGCTCTTTCCTGTGGTGCTGACGATGCCATACTTCTCTCTGATCGGGCCTTTGCTGGCGCCGACACCTGGGCCACCACCCACACCCTTTCTTTGGGCATTAAAAAGCTAGGCTCTTTTGATTTGATTATTTGTGGAAAACAGGCTATAGATGGTGACACGGCTCAGGTCGGCCCGGGACTGGCAGAACGCCTCAATATCCCCTATGTTACCTACGTTCGCCGGATAGAAGCAGTTGAAAATGGCGCCATGCGCGTACAAAGACTGATGGATAACGGGTATGATGTCCTTGAGGTGCCGCTGCCCTTACTTGTAACCGTAGTCAAGGAGCTCAATGAGCCGCGCCTTCCTTCACTTAAGGGCAAAATAAGAGCCAGGAGCCAAACAATTTCTGTTTACGGGGCCAAGGAACTGGGTGCCGATCAAAATAAGATTGGGTTGTCCGGGTCGTTTACCGAGGTGACAGAAATTTTTGCCCCGAAATGGGACAGACAGCCGCAGATAATCAAGGGTTCGGTTGACGAGCAGATAGAGACCTTGCTTAAGAATCTTAAACAGGCAGGGATATTAAATATCGACATATGAGCATACAGATAGACCATGAGAAATGCACAGGGTGTGGGGCTTGCGTTGAAGCCTGCCCTTACGGGGCGATTTCCCTCGAGAACGGAGTGGCAAAGGTTGGCGATGCCTGTGTTCTTTGCGGCATCTGTGTTGAAAATTGCGAAGCGGGCGCAATCTTAATTGAACGTTCTCAGGATGCAGTCACGGAGGGGCTTGAAGCCTACCGTGGCGTATGCGTATTTGCCGAGCAGAGTCGCGGAAAGATGCACTCGGTCGCCTATGAGCTTCTCGGTATTGGTCGACGGTTGGCTGATGACCTTGGTGTGGAATTGACCGCCATCCTGTTGGGCCATAACGTCATGAATATGACCGCTGACCTTGCTGCCTACGGGGCCGATAAGCTATACGTGGTCGACCATCCCGGTCTGGCCTGGTTCAGTGATGACATATACGGCAACGTTATCGTAGATATCATACGCCAGTACCGACCAGAGATATTTCTGGCCGGAGCCACGGCTATTGGCCGATCTCTTATACCGCGAGTAGCCACAATGGTTGGCGCCGGTCTTACGGCCGATTGTACGGAGCTATCCATACGCCAATCGGACCGGCTGCTACTGCAGACCCGCCCGGCATTCGGCGGGAACGTTATGGCTACGATCGTCTGCCCGAGGACAAGGCCTCAGATGGCAACTGTCCGCCCCAGGGCAATGAAAAAGGGAGATTATATCCCCGAGCGAAAGGCCGAGATCATTCCCGTTGCTCCTGATCCGGCCAGACTTCACACTCGTGTACGCCTCATAAATTCACTGGAGGAAGAAGCTGACCAGGTCAGCTTAGCTGAGGCCGATGTTATAGTTACCGGGGGGAGGGGGCTTAAGGAAGCAGAAAGCTTTACATTGGTTCGCGAACTGGCAAAACAGCTTGGCGGTGCGGTTGGGGCCACACGGGCAGCCGTAGATGAAGGATGGATATCTTATGCCCATCAAATAGGACAGACTGGCAAAACGGTTAGTCCGAAGCTTTATCTAGCATGCGGGGTGTCAGGAGCTGTGCAACATTTAGTAGGTATGCAGTCGTCTGATGTCATTGTGGCGATTAATAATGATCCTGACGCTCCCATTTTCGATGTAGCCACTTACGGGATAGTTGGTGACCTCTTTGAGATTGTCCCTGCCCTTACCAAGAGACTGAAGGAAATATCAAGCAGATGAACTTCCAGGGAAAGGTTGCTGTAGTCACAGGTGGATCAAGGGGTATCGGCCGGGCCATAGCTATTCGCCTGGGAAGCCTCGGCGCGACGGTCCTGATAAACTATGCGGCCAATGAGAAAGCAGCCCTGGAAGTTAAGGATACTATTCAGAAAAACGGGGGAAGAGCAAACATCCATTGTTTTGATGTTTCCTCTTATGATGCCGTACAGGATTTCTTTAACCGGGCACTTGTGGACCTGGGCCGAGTAGATATACTGGTAAACAATGCGGGTATTACGCGTGATGGTTTACTTGTACGGATGAAAGAAGAGGACTGGGATCGCGTCCTGGACGTCAATCTAAAGGGCGCCTTCAATTGCATCCGTGCCGTAACCAAGGCCATGATGAAACAGCGAACCGGTTGCATAATTAACGTTTCTTCCGTAATTGGGGCCATCGGGAATCCTGGACAGGCCAATTATAGTGCTTCCAAGGCGGGGCTTATCGGGCTTACCCGCTCCGTAGCCAGGGAGCTTGCCCCCCGCGGCATTTGTGTGAATGCCATCGCCCCGGGTTATATCGAAAGCGATATGACGGCGGCCATTCCCCAGGAGGTGCAGAAAACTCTGGCGGCTCAAATACCGCTGGGCAGGTTAGGCAGCCCCGAAGATGTAGCTAGCGTGGTCGAATTCCTTGCCTCAGATAAGGCCAGTTACATAACCGGACAGGTTATA
>CAYSYZ010000115.1:0-6881 GCA_964435205.1 uncultured Desulfovibrionales bacterium | reverse complement strand
GAGGAAATATTTGGCCATGAAATACCTTGATGAATACCGCGATCCGGTTTTAGCTGACAAGCTGATCCAGGAAATAAAGAAGATCTCGCATCGTCCGGTCAGGCTTATGGAGGTTTGCGGGACACATACCGTTTCTATATTCAGAAGCGGAATACGAGGCCTGCTCCCGTCCACCATTACCCTGCTATCCGGCCCGGGCTGTCCGGTCTGTGTCACGGCCACAGAGGAGATAGACCAGTTTATCAAACTTTCCCGGCAAAAAGATACCATTGTCACTACCTTTGGTGACCTGATGCGCGTGCCCGGTTCTTCCTCATCTCTGCAGAAAGAGCGGGCCGACGGGGCAGATATCCGTATGGTCTATTCGACCTCCGATGCCCTGGACATTGCCCGCCGGAATCCCTCGGCTACCGTCGCTTTCTTGGCGGTTGGGTTTGAGACTACCGCTCCGACTATCGCTGCGGCCGTAAAACAGGCTAAAATAGAAAAAATCGACAATTTTTGTATTATTTCCGCCCACAAGATCATTCCCCCGGCCATAGCCGCCCTTCTTGCCGGTGGGGACCTGGCTATCGATGGCTTTATCTGTCCGGGCCATGTGTCCGTGATTATCGGGGCAGATGCCTACCGGCCAGTAGTTGAAACATATCACATCCCCTGTGTTGTAGCCGGGTTTGAACCAGTGGATATATTGCAGACCATCTATATGCTGGTGTCTCAGATCGAGGCAGGAAAACCCCGTGTAGAGATTCAATACCGAAGAGCGGTCAACTTCGCCGGAAACAAAAAGGCATTGGACCTGCTTTCGGAAGTTTTTGAGACGTGCGATGCCCCGTGGCGCGGTCTGGGCACCATACCAAATAGCGGTTTGAGGCTACGAAATGTCTACCGTAGTCTGGATGCTGAGGAAAAGTTTGATCTAACGGTACCAAAAGCCAAGGATCATCCAGGCTGCAGTTGCGGCGACATATTGCGGGGTATTAAGACTCCTCCCGACTGCGCCCTTTACCGGAAGGTCTGCACGCCTTCCAACCCCTGCGGCCCCTGCATGGTTTCGACAGAAGGGACCTGCGCTGCCTATTACAAATACCAGGGTTAAAACCCTATGGAGAGTTTATGAAATACGACCGGATACTTCTCGACCACGGAAGTGGAGGCCAAGCCTCGCACGACTTAATCGCTTCCCTTTTCCTGCCACGATTTGATAATGAATTTCTCAGAGAACTGAACGATAGTGCAGTTATAGTGATAGAAGGGACAAAGCTGGCTTTTTCTACCGATTCTTATGTAGTCGATCCCATCTTCTTTCCCGGCGGGGACATTGGTAGCCTGGCTATACATGGCACGGTAAATGACCTTGCCATGCGCGGGGCCAGGCCACTTTATTTGAGTGTTGGATTCATAATAGAAGAAGGGTTTCCTATGGCCGACCTTGAAACCATAGCCAGCAGCATGAAAAGGACAGCGGCCCAAGCCGGGGTACTTATTGCTGCGGGAGACACCAAGGTCGTACCCAAAGGTGCCACAGACAAAATATTCATAAATACGGCGGGTATCGGCATAATCAATCCTGAAGTCGACATCTCCGGACAGAACGCTAAACCAGGAGATAAAATAATTCTGAACGGTACCATCGCCGATCATGGGATAACGATCCTTACCTGCCGTGAAGGGCTACAATTTGACACTCCCTTGAAAAGCGATTCTGCCCCACTAAACGGCCTTGTTGCCGACATGTTATCAGCAAGTAAGAAAATCAACGTCCTGCGTGACCCGACTCGTGGTGGTCTTGCGACGTCTCTAAACGAGATCGCCCAGCAATCACAGGTAGGGATTTGCATTCACGAAGATGTTATACCCGTACGTCCCGAGGTCAAGGGAGCCTGCGAACTTTTAGGGATAGACCCGCTCTACTTAGCCAATGAAGGCAAACTGATAGCCTGCGTAGCGGCTGCCGACGCCGAAAAGTTGATCGATACTATGCATAAAAATCCCTATGGACGTGATGCGTGCATCATTGGCAAGGTCATATCTGACCATCCGGGTAAGGTGTCTATGAAAACAATTATCGGTGGTAACCGTATTGTTGACATGCTTGTAGGAGAACCCCTGCCGCGGATTTGCTAGAAAACGAGCCACATACTGAGAAAATGCAATCATAAGAATACCATAGTCAAAACACTTGACATTTGTGCCTTGAATGTTAAATTGCCAAGGGCCTGATACAATTTACTGTATGGGCTTTATAAAAAATAAGGAGTGATGGTTATGATCTTTTGGTACTTAGTGGTGAAGGGGGGGGCAGCTGAATGCCGGGCATCAGAATTAGAGAGGATGAGTCTTTCGAAATCGCCCTAAAACGCTTCAAAAAACAATGTGAGAAAGCTGGCATACTATCTGAAATCCGCAAAAGAGAGCATTACGAAAAACCCAGCATTAAAAGAAAAAAGAAGTTGTTGGCAGCAAAGAAGAGAGCATTCAAAAGAATGCGGAAGTACGCAGAGAGATAAATGTCTCTGATTGAAACCGTCGAAGCCGACATGAAACTTGCTTTAAAAAACCAAGAGCAAGCTAAGCTGTCAACGCTCAGGATGCTTAAGGCTTCCCTCAAGAATAAAGAAGTTGAGCTACGTCGTAAGCTAAGCGACCCCGAAGTCGTTAACGTCATCGGTTCACAAATAAGAAAGCTAAAGGAGTCTATTGAATGCTTTCAAAAGGCTGACAGAAAAGATCTAGTGGAAAAAGAATCAATCGAACTAGCAATCTTATCGGCCTATCTTCCTGCCCAGCTCTCACGCGAAGAACTCGAGCAGGAAATAGAGCGAATCATACATGAAACCGGTGCCACAAGCCTTAAAGATATGGGTAAAGCCATGAAGGTAGCCATGTCTCATCTGTCAGGAAGAACCGAAGGCAAAGTCATAAGTGAACTGGTCAAAAGTTGTCTGGCTCGATACTCTTAGCTCACTAAGTATTTAAAATTTCGTAGTTGGTTTTGTTGGTTTTCTCCTCTGGTTACTGGTAGGGTCGTTTTCCTCAAAATCGGCCGATGCAAAATGGGAAAGTCAACACAGACAAAAGCCACTTTTCAGACGTCACCTTGTTCCGGCGCATTGCCCTGCGCAAGCCGGAAACAAACGGGGCTGCTTTGGTCATCAAATCCGTTATTCTTACATACCGCCTTCCTTCAACTATCACACCCTCAGGATAGCGGAAAAGATAGGATGGGTGCCTGATGGCAATATTCCCGGACAGCAAAATCGACGAAATCAGAAACACAGCTAATATAGTTGAAATTATTAATAACTACCTACCGTTGAGAAAAGTAGGACGTAATTACCAGGGGCTTTGCCCGTTCCATTCCGAAAAAACACCCTCTTTCAGTGTAAGTGAAGAAAAACAAATTTTCCGCTGTTTTGGCTGTGGCACTGCCGGCAATGTCTTCAGTTTTCTTATGCGATACCATAACATATCGTTTGTCCAGGCAGTGAAAGATTTGGCCAGAAGATATCAGATATCCCTGCCTGACATGCCCGCATCCTCCCACAAGCGGAATGAAATAGATAAGGCAGAACTGATTTATAACCTAAATGAAAAAGCTGCAGCTTATTATGCTTATATACTCAATAACCTCCAAGAAGCACAACCTGCTAAGGATTATCTAGCAAAAAGAGAATTCAGTGCCGATCTGGCAGCGCTCTTCGGCCTTGGGTATGCACCACCGGATTGGGACAGTCTTGTCCGGCAGTTAACACAGCATAGCCATTCCCTCTCTCTGGCTGAACAAGCGGGATTAGTTATAAGCAAGAAAAACGGAGGATATTATGATCGTTTCCGTAACAGGATAATTTTCCCTATTTTTGATATTTCCGGGAAAGTATGTGGCTTCGGAGGTCGCGTCCTGGACGACTCTCTGCCTAAATATCTTAATTCACCGGAAACCCCCGTCTATCATAAAGGAAAATTGCTCTATGGCCTTCATCTTGCGAAAAATGAATTAAGGCAAAAAGGCTTTGGATTAATAGTTGAAGGTTATTTTGATCTCTTGTCCCTTTACGCTAAAGGCATAAAAAATGTAGTGGCTACCATGGGGACAGCATTGACTCCCAACCATATCCGAATACTGAAAGGCTATGCCAGAGAGTTCATGATTCTTTTTGACTCTGATCAGGCCGGCGTCGACGCTGCTGTACGCAGTATTCCACTCTTCCTGAAAGAAGGGGTTTCAGCTAAGGTTGTAATTCTGCCGGACGGGCACGACCCTGACACCTTTATCCGGGCAAATAGCGTTGACAAGTTTGAGCAGTTAATGGGTAAAGCTGTACCTGTAAACAAGTTTTTGCTGGATCAACTTACCGAAAAATGGGGAACCTCTCTGGAGGGCAAAACGCAAATCCTCTCCGAAATAGCGCCAGTCGTCAACAGTATAACCGACCCCATTAGGCGATCTCTTTATATGTCCGATATAGCTAAAAATCTAAAGATCAGTGAGGGTCTTGTTGAAAAGGCATTACAATCGAAGTCTGATCGAGAAAATGTAGAGACAGTTACAAATACAAAACCGGTACTGGGAAATACGAATTCGTACCTTGAAAAAACAATCGTGGAAATCCTGCTGCTTTACCCGGAATATGTACCGATTTTCCTGAAAGAAAGGGGGGTAGGTTTTTTAGAAAGTGAGGACATTAAATGCATCTTTACCCACCTAGAAAATATATGGGAAAAAGAGGGTACTGTCGATGCTGGACAGTTGTTAGCAAGGGTTCAAGACCCTGCCTTGGAAAGCAAGATTGCGGCCATCGTGCTTGATGCCCCAGAATATGACAGAAATGAGGTCGAATTGGTAGTACGGGATCTTCTGACGGAAATCCGTAGGCAGAAATTAAAACATCAGAGAGAAATACTACTTGGACAGATAGAAGATGCGGAAAGAAAAAAGCAATATGATATTGCCAGCAGTGCCGCTAAGGAACTCCTTGAAGAACACAAGAAGCTTAACAGACAGTACAAAACCATCCAACCAAGCACTTAAGGAGAAACCTGATATGGGCAAGGAAGTAGAAGGCGAGGATTTTCGAGAACTGCTTTCAATAAACCAAGAAGAGGGATCATACTGCTATGACGAGCATTTATCCGAAAACATCGTAGATCCAAAACAAATAGACGGCACAATTATATCCTTGGAAGAGCTAAACATAGGTACTGTAGAAAATGTCAAGCCAATCGTAGATACCAAAAAAAGCTCTGAATCCGACCAAGAAATAGACAGTGACGATGTAGCTGTGGATTCACAAATTCTCACCGAGATCTCGGACCCGGTCAAGATATACTTGCGAGAAATGGGTCTGGTCGCACTACTGAACCGCGATGGAGAAGTTGAACTGGCGAAAAAGATCGAACAAGGTGAGCGTGAGATCATGGCTGCCATTTTAGAAACTCCCGTGGGTCTGACAGAGATTATTCGCCTAGGAGAAAAACTAAAAAAGGGCCGACTAAGACTCCGCGATGTAGTAAGGGATCTTGATGACGAAAGTTCGGATGAAACGGAAGAAACCCAACGGGAAAAAAAAGTAATTAGCCTTATTGAAGCGGTAGGGCAAATCGATGCGCAAAACAAAAAAATTAAAGCCGCCTTGTTAACGACCACTAGGGGAGCTGAGTATAAAAAACGCCTTCAAGGAAAGCTTCTCAAAAATAAGCTAAGCATCATAAAGCTCCTTAAGGAGATCAAATTAGAACAAACACAGCTGGATAGAATTACCCTAAAGCTTTCTGAGATGGCGTATCAGCTGGCCAAAGCAGAAAAAACGGTTAAAGAATGCAGAAAAATCTTAAACGTTCCCATTAAAGATATAAAAAAGCTGCAAAAAAAACCACTAACACCGGAGAAAAAGAGGGAATTAAGCAAGACCCTTAAAATTAAACCAGCTATTTTACAAGAAACAATTGCTGCCCTCGCCGATGCCTTAAAGGAAATTCAGGAGATCGAATCAGAAGCTAAAATGTCTTCAGCCACCCTTAAAACAATAGTTACTCAAATACAAAAAGGCAGCCAGAAAGCTCAAAGGGCTAAAGACCAATTAATCAAGGCCAATCTGAGACTTGTAGTAAGCATCGCAAAGAAATATACCAACCGTGGTCTGCAATTTCTCGATTTGATTCAGGAAGGCAATATTGGCCTCATGAAAGCTGTAGAGAAGTTCGAATACCAGCGGGGTTATAAATTTAGTACGTATGCTACTTGGTGGATCCGTCAGGCCATCAACCGGGCCATTGCCGACCAGGCACGCACCATCCGAATCCCGGTGCATATGATAGAAACTATTAACAAACTGATTCGCACCTCACGTTACCTGGTACAGGAGATGGGAAGAGAACCAACTCCCGAAGAAATAGCCGAAAGGATGGACTTCCCTCTGGACAAGGTCCGCAAAATCCTCAAAATCGCCAAAGAGCCTATATCACTGGAAACTCCCATCGGGGATGAAGAGGACAGCTACCTGGGAGACTTCATAGAAGACAAGAAGACTGCTCTACCTGCAGATTCAGTAGTCAATGTGTGTCTGATGGAACAAACTCGTAAAGTTCTTTCTACACTCACGCCACGAGAAGAAAAGGTCTTACGTATGCGTTTCGGAATCGGAGAACAGACCGATCATACCCTGGAAGAAGTGGGACAGGATTTTACCGTAACCCGGGAGCGTATTCGCCAGATCGAAGCCAAGGCACTACGTAAACTACGCCATCCCAGCCGGACCAAAATATTGAAAGGATTTCTTGGGAACTGACCATTTTCTCTTGACAAAGAGATAATTAACTTTTTAATTGGGGAGCTCTTTAGGGGGCCCATAGCTCAGCTGGAAGAGCCACCGGCTCATAAC
>CAYSYZ010000114.1:6652-6901 GCA_964435205.1 uncultured Desulfovibrionales bacterium | reverse complement strand
ATATGAGTATTCCTTATTCACAAGAATTTCCTTGATTCGATCCCTGGTCAGTTTTTCTTTTTCGCCCAAAAAGCCAGCCATATTCCCCTCCCGCTAATTGGCAGACCCACACTACTATGCGTTATCACAGTTCCACAGGGAAAGTCAATTAGTTTGCCGGCTTGCCACCGACTAATTTCAAGTGATGAGTGAAATTATCTAATTGGACAGGAATCATCGGCCAAATACTAATTATAAATTTTTGACATA
>CAYSYZ010000114.1:0-6642 GCA_964435205.1 uncultured Desulfovibrionales bacterium | reverse complement strand
CAATACCTCTTCCAGCATCCCTATGCTTTGCCTCAGCAACCTTTACCACGATTTTTGACATAGAAAACAAATTGTGTCATATAGCGACTGGCTCAGTTTCGTGGGAGGGATAGGCAGTGGTGTTCAGAAAATCCTCTAAAAAGAGTTTAAATGCTGCAAAAAGCGGATCGGCAGATTTTGATCTTCATGTGCCGCAGGTTATCAAGAGAAAAATAGGGGTTATCCTGTGGCCATTAGCGGTGGCGCTTTTTATTGTGGCTGGCTGGGTAGTCTGGACAGTTTATGTTCGTCACAGTAATGTGCAAGCATTGGCTATGTATGAAAAGACTGTACGGCAGAGTCAAGATCAGGTGACACCGGCGTTGGAGCGGTTGGTTAAGGAATATCCGGATACGAAAGCCGGTCAACTTGCAAGGATAGAGCTAGGGCATGCTTACTACCGCGAAGGAAAAGTAGATCTCGCGATTAGAAATTACGAAGACTCCCTGGAGAGGATGCCGGAAGATCATGGACTGAGGCCTGTAATTTTGCTTTCGCTTGGCTACTGTTTTGAAATGAAGGGTGATTATTCTGCGGCCCTCCGGTATTTCAATGCAGCTATGGAATCTGGTGCCGACCGTTTAAAAATAGTGGCTAGCGTATCCTTGGGTCGTGTTTACAGGAAGATAAAGGACCCGGATAAAGCCGTCAATGCTTATAAAAGGGCATTGTCAATTAATGATATGCCAGGGCCTTACAAGTCGATTGCGGAGTGGGAAATGGCCCAGGTAACCGCGCGAAAGGGGGCACCGGATAAGTGAGGAAAGTCCTTGACTTTTCGAGGCTGGAACGATTATACTCGGACCGAAAGTGTTCAAAAAGAAAGGTCGCAAGATGAGCGCCGGCGAATTTGACCAACTGCAAGATAAAATTGAGAAACTGCTTGATGCCTATACCAGGCTGAAAAGGGAGAAGATAGAATTACAAAGTGCACAGGGGAAATTAGAAGAAGAGTTGAGAGCGCTACGGGGTGAAATGGAGAGCCTGCAGTCTGAGCGAGATGAGGTGCGAGCAAGGATAAACTCTCTCTTGGGCAAGTTCGAGGAGATCGACGTTTCTTTATAGACTGTCTACCTGTGGTAGGTTAAGTGGATAACATAATAACTGTTGAGCTGCTCGGTCAGGAGTACCAGTTTAGAGTCGATCCTCAGAGGGAGGATGCGCGCGATATAGTTGATTATTTGAAGATGAAGGTGGAAGAGATACGGGCAAGGGTTAAAAATATATCTGACCACAAGATAATTATGCTAGCAGCTCTGGACATAGCAAGCGACTATTACCGACTCAGAAAGGAATTTATAGCCTATCAAGGCCTCATGGCTGAGAGGTCAAGGAGGTTGGCTGCTGCAATTGACATGCAGATTTAGTTGAAGTTCCCCCTGCGATGCTCGTGACTGGTGGTATTTTTTGAGCCAACATTATCGGCCTAGGGGGTTGGTAATGCTCTGGTGAGCATGGCTCCGCCTTGGCGGGGAAATCCTGAAGGAGCGATAACTGACGCCCACTTAATAGATTAGGTTCGATTAATCTACCGGCACGGCATGGAGACGGGGGGGTTAGCAACACCCCAAAAGGGTTTACATATATAAAGCCATTTAAAAAGATGATAACGGGTGATTGTGTAAGGGAAGAAGACTGGGTCTTATCAAAACGATTTGATTTGATTCGGTATTGTTTTTTTCGTGCAATAGTGATGGTCTTTAATTTGGAGGAGTAATACTAATAACTGACTATGGCAGTACGAGATCAAAATAACATGTTATCTCGGACAGTCCAGGTCCTAAGGTGAGGGTTCTTATCCTGAAATCCTAGCCATTTGTCTTCTTTCCCTTCCCTATTCTTTACCCCCGTTCATCTTTCTTAATCTATTGTGTAACGATAGCTGGTTTTAGTCTCTTTTCCATATGCTGTCGATATGTTTACCTTTTTAGGGTGAACAGAGAGGGGAGGTGTCCAGTATTTGAATACTACACTTGTAACAGTAGCTCTTGTTCTTTTGGCCGTTTGCCTGGGCGCAGTTTTAGGTTATTTCATACGTAGAAAAGTAGTAGAAGCTAAACTCGAATCTGCGGAAAAATTAGCCGAAAAGATCATCGAGGAGGCCAGAAAGAAAGGCGAGACCGAACGCAGGGAGGCTTCCTTGCAGGCTAAAGACGAGCTCTACCAAATGAAACTGGAGGTAGAAAAGGAGGCCAGGGAGAAGAAATACGAACTACAGGTTATCGAGAAGCGTCTGGCACAAAAAGAAGAGAACCTGGATAATAAGCTGGCTCTTATTGACCAGAAAGAACTGGTTATTATGAAGAGGGAGAAAGATTTCCAGAGCCAGGAAAAACTGCTGGTGGAAAAGGAAAAAGAGTACCGGGTACTGCTTGAGGAAGAAAGACGGCAGCTCGAAAAAGTATCAGGGCTTTCTTCAGAAGAGGCCAAGGATCTGTTTCTCAAACAGATTGAAGAGGAAGCGCGGACCGATGCCGGGAAGTTATTGAAAAGAATAGAGAATGAAACTAAAGAGACTGCCGATAAAAAGTCGAAGGAGATAATATCGCTGGCCATCGCGCGTTATGCAGGTGATTATGTTGCGGAGAAGACAGTGTCAGTAGTGAACCTGCCCAATGAAGAAATGAAGGGGCGGATTATCGGACGGGAAGGACGTAATATAAGGGCCATTGAAGCAGCTACCGGGGTGGATTTGATTATTGATGATACACCAGAGGCAGTGATATTGTCGGGATTCAATCCAATTCGGCGGGAAGTGGCGAGGATAGCATTAGAGAGATTGATAGCGGATGGGCGCATCCATCCTGCTCGAATAGAGGAAGTGGTAGAAAAGGTTGATCAAGAAGTGGAAATGTCCATAAAGGAGACCGGAGAACAGGCGACGTTCGATGTCGGGGTTCACGGTTTTCACCCGGACTTGATCAAGCTTATAGGAAAACTTAAATATCGAACCAGTTACGGCCAAAATATCTTACAGCATTCGATAGAGGTGGCTTTCCTGTGCGGCATTATGGCTGCTGAACTGGGGCTGAACGTCAAAAAAGCCAAACGGGCTGGATTATTGCACGACATAGGCAAGGCCGTAGATCACGAGATCGAAGGTTCTCATGCCCTAATTGGTGCCGATCTAGCTAAAAAATATGGTGAATCAAGTCGTGTTGTGCATGCCATTGCGGCTCACCATGAGGACGTTCCTCCCGAGAGCGTTTTAGCTGTCCTTGTTCAGGCAGCTGATGCCTTGTCCGGGGCGAGGCCTGGAGCCAGAAAGGAAAACCTGGAAGGTTATGTCCAGCGACTGGCCGATTTGGAAAGGATCGCCAATTCGTTTCCGGGTGTCAGCAAATCCTTTGCTATACAGGCTGGCCGGGAAGTAAGAATCATTGTGGATAGTGGGGCAGTATCAGATGCCGAGGCGGTTTTGCTGGGCAGAAATATTGCCAAGAAGATAGAATCTGAAATGACTTATCCAGGACAGATTAAGGTGACCGTGATAAGGGAGACAAGGGCTGTGGAATATGCCAAATAAGGTGAGGATATTATTTATTGGAGATGTAGTTGGCAGACCTGGCCGCAGTGGAGTACATTATCTTGTCCCCGACATAGTCGAAGGCTACGGGATAAACCTGGTTATAGCGAATGCAGAAAATGCGGCCGGAGGTATCGGCGTAACATCCAGTGTGGCTGATGAGCTTTTAGATAATGGGATACATGTGTTGACTACGGGAAACCATATCTGGGCCA
Organism: uncultured Desulfovibrionales bacterium; assembly: GCA_964435205.1. GTDB lineage: Bacteria > Desulfobacterota > QYQD01 > QYQD01 > QYQD01 > CAYSYZ01. The sequence continues at coordinate 2,862 of CAYSYZ010000114.1, read as the reverse complement.
AGAAAGAGATTGTGGAGTATTTGACAGCAAGCCCGCGATTGTTACGTCCGGCCAATTATCCCCCGGATCTACCGGGACGGGGCAGTACGGTGATCCACACGCAAGAAGGAGATGCGATAGGCGTTCTTAATCTTCAGGGCCGGGTATACATGGAGAACCTGGATTGTCCCTTTCGCGTGGCAGAAAAAGAGGTCGAAGCACTGAGAAAAAAAACGAAGATCGTGATTGTAGATTTCCATGCGGAGGCTACGTCGGAAAAAGTAGCTCTGGGATGGTTTTTGGATGGCCGGGCAAGTGCTGTTTTAGGTACCCACACCCATGTACAGACGGCTGATGAGAGAGTACTCCCAAAGGGAACCGCCTATATTAGCGATGTGGGGATGACGGGTGCTTTAGATTCGGTCATAGGCATGAAAAAAGGAATAGCCATCAGGAGGTTTCTTACCCAGATGCCCCTTAAACTGGAAGTAGCCAAGAAGAATATTCAATTACAAGGGGTTATTTTGGAGATAGACAGGGAGACAGGAAGCGGTATAAGCATAAAAAGGATACAGGCTTCACTGGAAGAGGATGCTGAGGCTAATGCGTGGCAAGGACGTTGAAGCAGCTATAGCCAGTATTAAACGAGGAGTCGTAGAAGTCATCCAGGAAGATGAACTGCGGAGTAAATTGCTTCGCTCGGAAAAGACAGGGGTCCCTCTAAGGGTTAAGGCCGGTTTTGACCCGACCGCACCAGACCTTCATCTCGGGCATACCGTCTTAATACAGAAAATGAAGCACTTCCAGGACTTGAGTAGCGAGATTGTTTTTCTGATCGGTGATTATACGGGGATGATTGGAGATCCTACCGGCAAATCTGAGACCCGAAAGGCACTGACCCGTGAAGAGGTAGCAGCCAATGCCGAAACCTATAAAGAACAGATATTCAAGATCCTTGATCCGGATAAGACGAAGGTCGTTTTTAATAGTACGTGGATGGAAAAGCTGTCGGCCATGGAAGTAATTGAGCTTGCTGCACAATATACGGTAGCCCGGATGTTGGAACGTGAGGATTTCCATAAACGTTTTGTTACCCAAAAGCCGATTAGTATCCATGAGTTTCTATATCCATTGTTGCAAGGATATGATTCGGTGTTTTTAAAGGCAGACGTCGAACTTGGGGGGACAGATCAAAAATTTAACCTGCTTGTAGGGCGCGAGTTGCAAAGATTGTACGGACAGGAGCCGCAGGTGGTTATAACCGTGCCTCTTTTAGAGGGGTTGGACGGTGTGCATAAGATGAGTAAGTCTCTAAATAATTATATAGGTATTACTGAACCACCTAGAGAGATCTTCGGAAAAATCATGTCTGTCTCTGATGACCTGATGTTTCGTTATTATGAGTTATTAAGTGATCTCAGTACTTCGGAGATAGCCCTGATAAAAGAACAAATGACCGCGGGCAAGGAACATCCGAAAGAGATTAAAAGGCGCCTGGCCATGGAAATAGTGGCCAGATTTCACGGAGAACGTGAGGCCAGGGCAGCAGCCGAGGCCTTTGATGTGCAATTCAGCCTTGGCCAAATCCCGACAGACATGGAGGAAGTGGTCTACAAAGGGGTGACAGAAGGTAGCATTTGGTTGCCGCGATTACTCAAAGAGACCGGCCTTTGTCAGAGCACTTCCGAGGCTCGGAGGCTTATCCAGCAGGGTGCAGTGGAAGTAGATGGTGAACTTGTAAGAGACGTTGAAAAGTCGGTTTCGCCTGTAGGAGGGTACGTTATAAAGGTGGGTAAACGGCGTTTCCGGCGCATTATATTTCAGTAAGTTATTGATAACTTGACGGTAGACGGGTGTTGGCAAAAAAAAATAAAAAACCCTTGACAGCCTCTCAAAAATTGTTTAATTAGTGCGCTTCCAGTCGCTAGTTGAGTCCGTTGACAGAACTTACTGGATAGTGTAAAATATAAGTTAGATAAGTTTGCTCTTTGAAAACTGAATAGCCAGACACAGACGAGCCCAAAATTAAAAACTGTAGTTTACTATTTTAAACTGAAGAGTTTGATCCTGGCTCAGAATGAACGCTGGCGGCGTGCTTAACACATGCAAGTCGTACGAGAAATCTTGAGCTTGCTCGAGAGAGTAAAGTGGCGCACGGGTGAGTAACACGTAGGTAATCTACCTCTGAATCAGGGATAACCCGCCGAAAGGAGGGCTAATACCTGGTAATATCCTTTCTGCGCAGGCAGAAGGGATCAAGGGTGGCCTCTGCATGCAAGCTACTGTTTGGAGATGAGCCTGCGGGCCATTAGCTAGTTGGTAGGGTAATGGCCTACCAAGGCGACGATGGCTAGCTGGTCTGAGAGGACGACCAGCCACACTGGAACTGGAACACGGTCCAGACTCCTACGGGAGGCAGCAGTGAGGAATATTGCGCAATGGGGGAAACCCTGACGCAGCGACGCCGCGTGGGTGAAGAAGGCCTTCGGGTCGTAAAGCCCTGTCAAGTGGGAAGAAATCCCTGCCAACTAATAATTGGTAGGGTTGACGGTACCGCTGGAGGAAGCACCGGCTAACTCCGTGCCAGCAGCCGCGGTAAGACGGAGGGTGCTAGCGTTATTCGGAATTACTGGGCGTAAAGGGCGCGTAGGCGGTCAGGTAAGTCAGGTGTGAAAGCCCTCGGCTCAACCGAGGAAGTGCACCTGAAACTATCTGACTTGAGTACGGGAGAGGAAAGTGGAATTCCCGGTGTAGAGGTGAAATTCGTAGATATCGGGAGGAACACCTATGGCGAAGGCGGCTTCCTGGACCGATACTGACGCTGAGGCGCGAAAGCGTGGGGAGCAAACAGGATTAGATACCCTGGTAGTCCACGCCCTAAAC
>CAYSYZ010000113.1:1180-7141 GCA_964435205.1 uncultured Desulfovibrionales bacterium | reverse complement strand
CCCTGAGAAATTCGCTGCTGCGATGATGAAATGCCGACATCCTGGAGCATTTTGACCAAGATGGCTTTTGTCATTATGGAGATTGTTTTAAACGCAAGTTGTCCAAAACGGGAATAGAAGATAGAATGGTAAAAGTAGAAAAACGTATTATGCTTTAGAGAGGGCTAAGGAGGGCAAATGAGTAGAGAAAGCATACTGTTTGGGCATAAGACGATAGATGGTTTTCGACATATTGAGCCGAATCGACGATATGTTAAAATGTGCGGTAGTAACCATCCAATAGTTAAGGTAATGGTGAGAGCTAACGATGGAGGTGATTATTGGGCTTGGTGGGACAACAACGATAGCTGTTTTATGTTTGTGTACCGAAGAAAAGTTTTGGTGGAAATGTGCTTCCCTTATGGAACAAAAGCAGAAGAGTCTAGGGGCAGAGGTGAACTAATGTGTGTAGAGGTCTCAACCCAGGATACCTAAGTATCTATCGACATCTTCATATCAGCTAGGGTTGCTTGGCTCTGCACGAAGATTACGACCACAATCGAGGGCGTTTTCCACCCCGGGTTGAAAGCGGCCGATGACTCGGCCCACCGCGTAGCTTATCTAAGGTCTGACGGAATGGGCAGTGATTTGTGATGACCGTAGGCTTGACGAGACTCTTGTTGTCTATCAATGGTTCTTACATTTTCACCCTGTAGTCCACCTTTTTGTGGGATACGCCTTTCTCTTTTATCGAAAGAGTCTATAGTCAGCATTCGGAAAAATGTTGTCTATCTGTTCCAAGGCGGAAAGATATTCTTTGTTGATGAAGTTGTTTTCAATGGAATCGGCCAAGTGGTGGAATCGGGCCACATGGTCTTTTACCCGGCGAATGGCGTATTCGGCAGAGGTACCATTGTTAATGATAAAAGGCCAATCAGAACCCTGTGCCAGGAGCAATTCTCGGAAGCACTGGTTGATGGCCCTCCGCCTGAGAGCTGGAACTCTTCCCTCGCTGTACCGGGCAGCTAAGATTTCCATGCGGTGACCGCATTCATAAAGTTGGGGATAAATCCAATCAGTCTTACTATTAAGCCACGCCTCGAAATACCCTTTATGCCCCCAGGTAGATGTACATGGAATACCTGTCTGGTGAACCGGGTGACGGTCCAGGTATCCGGAAAGGGTGGTCAGTTCTAAGGTGTTCTGGTCAAATGCGGCCTTGCGCAGGACAAAATCGAGCCATTGGGGTCCTTCGAACCACCAATGGCCAAACAATTCGGCATCAAACGGTGCGACCACGATCGGCGAGGTCTCCATTACAGAGGCGAGGTGCTCGATGTGGGTGATCCTCTTGTGTAAAAAATCTCCTGCGTGCTGTGAAGCTCTCTCTTTTGCGACCTCAGGGTGATATGGTTCCTTCCACGATATTGGACCGGTGATTCGATAGTACTTCATGCCGGTATCGACCCGGACATTTCCTGCAATATAAGGGTGAATATAGTTGAGATCGAGATCGTGGCCAATATCCTTGTAAAATTCTCGGTAGGCGGGATCACCCGGAAACCCTTCCCGTGCTGACCATACCTGTTTTGTACTGTCCTGATCACGGCCAAACGCGGCTACACCTGAGGGAGTATAAAGAGGGTCATACACACTGTAAAAGGGAGTGGTGCTGGCATGTTCCAGGCCGTGGGATTCCAGGATGAAAAATCGTATCCTTTTCTTACAAAGTAGTTCATCCAGACCGGGGTAATAGCCGCATTCCGGAAGCCATATCCCCTGAGGACGGAATCCAAAGACGCTCTCGAAGTAGTTCAGACCGGTGACAATCTGCGCAGCAACCGCTTTAGGCTGTGGAGCAAGAAGGGGCAGAAGAGCATGCGTTGCAGTGGTAGTAATCAGCTCAATTGCACCGCATTCATAAAACCTTTTAAATGAAGAGGATAGTCTCTTGTTGTTCTGTTTGACGAATACGTCTTGCGCTTCCATAAAAAGATGGCGATACATTCCCGCCAGATAGTGGAAATGGGGCTCGTATCGGGTACGTTCTAGTTCTTTCTCACTCAGTTCGATCAATTTAGAAAGATGCGCAGCATACCGCTCCTGGAGTAATCGATCTTCCATCATGGCCAGTAGGGTCGGAGAGATAGAGATGGTGAGCTTGAAGAAGACGTGTTCCTCAATCAGGCGGTTAAGAAACTTGATAATGGGGATATAGGTTTCGGTAATCGCTTCGAAGAACCACCGCTCTTCCAAAAATGTGTCATGTTCCGGGTGACGCACGTACGGCAGATGAGCATGAAGAACAATGGCAAGATAGCCTTTAGGCATTTTTGACTCCTTGAATGCTTTTGAGGACCATTTCATAATATATATAATGCTGGGCAGCAATTAAGGAAGGAGTCTCGCTTGCTTTTTTCTTTGCAACCAGGCGGAGCATGCTTCTCTTCAAAGGGTTAAAGAGTAGTTCCTGAACCCCCCATACAATAGAGCCCGGGTTATCAAAGGTTACGAGCCCATTTTCCCCGTGGACCACACAGTTGATACCTGCCTGACGAGTAGTGAGTACCGGCCTGCCGCATCTGATCGCCATCTGAGCCAGCCCTTCGTCTTGCCAGGTGCGAGCAGGTATAACCACGAAATCCGAGGCCATAAGAAGGGCCTCAAGGGTTTCTCTGGTGACATCACCCAGGAACCGGCATCGATGGCCAATACCAGTGTGCCAGGGGCGGGCTTCCAATTCCCCCTTCAGGGGACCATCTCCGGCAAACACAAACTGTGCTGTACGGTGATTGCGGCAAATGGTCGGTAAGGCATCCACCAGAAGATCCGCACCTGCCGCGTGGGAAATTTCACCGGCAAAAAGTACCATCGGAGCATCCTGATTCAGGCCGAACCGGCGTTTTACCTCAGATGCATCAGGGGGAACGCTAGGTGGTCTTTCAATCAAAACATCAGGTATGATAACAACTTTTTCGGGGGTAGGACCGTACAGATTTATCACCTGCTGACGAGTCGACGAATGGGGAACTATGACGAGAGCTGCTACTTGAACCCCGGTCCTTTCCCACTCGCAGATCGAAGAAGAAAGACGGTCCATCTTGTTTCCCTGTGTTCGCTCGTGTTCTGTAGAATGAAGGGAGAGTACTATCGGAAGATTCAACTCTTTTGCCGCGGTGAGTCCAACTGCCGAGGAATACCAATCGTGGCAGTGGATTATGTGAAACGGTTTTTTTTCATGGGTGGCTCTCAGCTGTTTGTAGATCGTCTCTGAAAGGGTCCGGATTGTGCTTATCAGGGATTCATTCGTTACGTAGTTTGCCTCTTTTAACGGCGGCGCGAATAACTGCACATTCCCCCCGAATTTTCTGAATCTCTGGGAAAAGTTCTTGATAAAAGAACCCAGGGGGCTGTTAAAGCCTGCTGCCTGGTTAATACCGAGGAATACCACTCCTACGGAAAGGGCTTCCTTTCTGTCTATACCCGCGAGTTCTCGGTTCATTCTTTCATAGACCGGGGCATCAAATATGTTTTCAACGGAAAAGACCCTGTTTAGCGCGCCTCCCACAAAGAGGCCGACAATTTGATAATTTCCGAAAGGGCGATCCCGGTCAAAGTATGCGGTGTTTGACCGGGCAAGGAAATGAAAGGAGCCATTTCTACTTCGAAGGCCTATCTCGGCAAGGTAGTTCCTTGCCAGACGGTCAACTCCAAAATAATAATTTCCTGCAAGTCCACCTACCTCAAGGTCAAAAAACATATGGGCGTTAAATCCGTCAAAGAGGATATCTGTGACATCATATACCCGTACAACTAACTGTCCGTTGTTGAATACTTCACCCCGATGTGCCCTGAGGGCTTCCGCTGATTCTTCCCGGATATGCCAATGCACATGGCCGAGACGTGGATGGATCATGAAAAGGGCAATATAATCGGCGGTAGCAGGGATCGGATACTTGTGGCCAACCTCCCAGGCAATCTGCCTGAGCCGTTCTTGAGAAAGCATCTTCTGTTGTTTCTTCAGGTGCGCTAATCCCCGGATGGTTTGCAGTTTATAAGTTTACATGATACTGGTGATAAGAAATTGCTTAAAAAGTTTTTGCGAAACCGGTAAACCATCACGCATTTATTATCAGGCTAGCCCGGGCTAAGACTCGTGTCAAGTTTTTGAAATAGATTTTGCTGTTCATGATGGACTTCGGAAAGGAATCCCGATGAAAGGTGGTTGAAAAAACAACACTCTGCCTGTTACACCGCTATTTCATTGGCTTGCGGTAATCACGTACGGATGATATAGGACTCGTCATAGCCAGGCCAGCCGTCATCAAACGGCTCATAACGGTAAAAAGGTCAACTGGGCTTGTCTGCTGCATTCCAACCTCGCGCATTTCCACTACGCCTTTCTGGGAAAACAGAAACATACGCAGGTAAAAATCAAAAAGTGAATTACCCCGTGGCAAGCCGCGGGGGATTCTGCAAAGGGTTTTTCTAAATAGCCAAAGGTTAATTTTTAAAACTGCGTTGATTCGACAGTTCAACGGAGGGGGGGTAATAGTACTAGTTTTATGCTAATGCTATCCTACTGATTTTTTCACTGTATTTGGGCTCTTACATACCCATAGCTTCTCCGATAAGACACCATAAAGGCCTGTCGCTTTGAACATGCATAGCGAGCGCATTCCCCGCTGCTTGCGGCGGGGTTTAGCGAGCGAATATTATGATTTTACCTTACATACGGAGATTCCCAGCAGCTTGCTGCGGGGAGCTTCAATTACATGCTTTGACGCTGGGAATTTGAGCGCAAACAAAGGAGGTATCCATATGAAGACGATAGACTGGATAGCGGTGGTGCTTCTCATTATTGGAGGCCTGAATTGGGGATTAGTTGGTTTGTTCGATTTTGACTTGATCGCCACCGTGTTTGGTAAGATGTCGGCTATATCCCGGATTGTCTACACCGTAGTCGGGATTACTGCACTTTGGATGATTTATGCTTCAACCAAGTTAGCTAAGGCTAAGAAGTCGGAGAAGTAGCTGTTTTCTTCGTGCCATATTCTATTATCTCCGGTTCGCCATAGACAACCTGCGAGACTGAGCGCTCCATGACCCGGCCTTTTGATTCGAAGGTATGCTGAACGGTGCTTTTGGTCCTTGCCAACGTGTCCGCAATCGATAGTGTCCCGGGATAAAAAGTGTTCTTCCTCTTTTTTGTCATGAGCATTCCAATGACTCATCCGACTTATGAAGAATTGGAACAAAGGGTCGAGGAATTAGAGAAAGAAGTCTCGAAGCGCAAACAGGTGGAGGAAGAGCTTAGAAAGGCCCGCAATTACCTGGAGAACCTGATCGATTACGCGAACGCTCCTATTATCGTCTGGGACCCGGGGTTCAGGATCATCCGTTTCAACCATGCCTTTGAGCGCCTGGCAGGAAAGAGTGCGGATGAGGTCTTTGGCGCTCCGCTTGATATCCTCTTTCCTGAGGATAGACGAGAGGAAGCGATGGCCCACGTCCGCCGTACGATGGCGGGAGAAAGGTGGGAGGCCGTAGAGGTTGCGATCCTGAGCGCAAATGGGACAGTCAGGACTGTGCTTTGGAACTCAGCAACCATTTACGCTACGGATGGCACGACGGTTATCGCTACCATAGCCCAGGGGCAGGACATCACCGAACGCAAAGCTTACGAGAAACGACTTGAGCGTTTATCAGAAAGAATGATTCACCTTCAGGAAGAAGAGCGCAGCCGTATCTCACGGGAGCTGCACGATGATCGGGCAGGTCTTGACCGCTCTCAAGTTTGATGCCGCCTGGCTGACGGATCATCACCCAGGTGGAGAGGTTGCTGTGAAGAGATGCCTTCAGGATATGTGTGGCTCGGTAAACGGTTCACTCGAAGCGGTCAGGAGAATATCAGCCGACCTCAGGCCCGGTATCCTAGATGATATCGGGTTGGGGGCGGCGGTTGAATGGTATGCCTCAGAG
>CAYSYZ010000113.1:0-1170 GCA_964435205.1 uncultured Desulfovibrionales bacterium | reverse complement strand
CTTAACGTTACTCGATTTTCCGGAAAAACGCCTGGTCTGTCATATCGAAATGGGCATCTACAGGATCGTCCAGGAGGCCTTGACCAATGTTGCACGGCACGCAAAAGCCTCCCTGGTAATCATAAAGATGGAGCAGGAAAGGGAAGCTTTTCTCGTCGAGATTGCGGATAATGGCATTGGAATAGAGCCATCGAAGATACAATCTCCGCTTTCTACAGGCATCTCAGGCATGAGAGAGAGCCGAAATCTTATCAGGCACCTTGGAGATAAAAAGTGCTCCAGGTAAGGGGACGCAGATAAATGTGCAGGTTCGGGTCGTATACAAGTAACTTTTTGGCAGTCTATGATCAGAGTTAGATTGACCAACTTATAAAGAAAAAAGATTATTTGAGGAGGGAATAAAATGAAAAGACTAATCCTATCTTCTCTAATTGTTGTCCTTTTTATGTCATACACAACGGTACATGCAGCTGAAAAAGCGGTTCTTGGGTGTAGAAATATAGCAATCAAGGTGGATTATATCAATTTTACCAACGACGTTGTGGAGAACAACGATATTGATACCGGGGCATATGTGAGCCTTGAAGGATTTAGAAAAATCACACCCAACTTTTACCTGGGCGTAGAGATCGGCTACGCTAATCCTGAGGGCTCGGTCAATTTTTTGGGAACTAATTTGGACACAGAGTTAACTCTTGTTCCAGTTGAGGTGAACGTTAAATATGCAATGAAAACCGCTCCTAACTTCTGCATCGATTTTGGTGCTGGACTCTCTTATAATTATGTTGAAGAAAAAAAACCAGCTGCGTCGGGGGTTGTCGCTACCGTAGACGATTGGCTGTTTGGCGGACAGTTGTTTGCAGATCTGAACTACACCTATAATACGTTTTTTATAGGTATCAATGCGAAGTACCAGATAACCGAAGATTTCGAGAATTTTACTTATGATTATAGCAACTGGAGAATAGGTGGACAGGTAGGTTTCATGTTTTAATCTTTTTCGTTCCGTTTTAAAAAGGATGCTAGTGGGCAAATCTTTGTTCTTGACCGTGCCGTGTAGCATAGGCCATAAGACAGTTGTATAAAGAATGTTGCTACAGACCTTCTCCAGCCTAATCGCTGAACTGCCGACATGAGGAGTGATTAGAAGATGCCGGCACGTCAGGGTGA